>JBJTOW010000195.1:0-2789 GCA_046074805.1 Planctomycetota bacterium
GTTAACTTCGGATGCCGGTTTCGAATATTCAGACCTTGCCCGATCATGACGGTCCAGAATGGCCACCTGCAGCCTTGGTCAATAGCGTGATCCAAGGTTGTCCACTGCTCGTAGAGAAAGTCAGGAACCGGATCCAACACAAACAGATGCTCAATCAGACTTTTCTTCATGGAGCCCACAAAGGACTTCAAGTCTCGAATCCAGAATTTTGAAAACAAAAAGACGAGGCTTAACCAGTCAAGCTCGACATCCGTTTTGCCAGCATTTCTCTGTCGAATCACAAACTCCCTGATACATGCCGGCGCTTTCCCCTCGGGAAGATACTCGGCGATCGAACTGTCACCAACAGAATGACGATTATCGGCGTGCCTATCTTCAAACAACTCGTGCGACGCGATGAAAAGCGACTTCAGCTGATTCAACAAATCCGCGGTAAGATTGACGGTAACTGAGTCTTCATGGTCGACTCCCACATTGGAGTCACCCTGCCCCTTGCTCTCGATCAAAATCTCTGTCGACTGCCAAAGACGCCGCAATTGCTGCTTGACATTTACCAGCGCTACCAACTGGTGATCTCCAGAGCCCGCACGACATATGAATCGGCAATCGCAATAGTAGTCCGTATGCACACAATAGAACCAAGGCAGCTCTTCATAGTTATACGGATTCGACCATCGTGCAGCCGGCACGTTCTGGTAAGCCTCTAACTCTCGTGACCAGTCAGACGCCTGTTTTTCTATCTTGTAATTGACTTGCTCAGCAATAGCACGCTTCGCATTGGCTTGCTTGACCGGCGGGAGCGATTTGCGATTTTGTCGGGACATCGTCAATCCGCATATTGAGTGACAGACAAGGTGTCAGTTTACGGAAACTCGGTAGACGGTTGGATACCGGACAAACTAAACTCCAACAGGAACGAATGACGCCGCAACCATAAAACGAACCGACGGCGTCGTTGCCAGTCGCCTTTCGAACTAAGCCAGTATACGTTGGAGTTTGCTCATACACTCGCTTCCGCTGTTCTCTTCTTCATTGTGATTCGGCCGTCCTTCGAAACGATCCCAAGACCGCTTTCGCCGAGCGGAGATTGCGGGTCCCGATAGCCCGGTTGGTCATGTCACTGCCGTCGGCCATTTCCGCTGAAAAGCCGACAGGCGACACAAGAGCGCGAATATCCATGTTTTTACAAGGAGTAAAGACATGGTACCCGTTGGTGGGTGAGTCCCGCGATTTAGAGCCTTCTGCCCCGATTCGAGCCGTTTGCCCGCGAATTGAGCCTCTGGGGTCGCGTGACGGTCATCAGGCGCATCCTATGATTCGGCGGCGTGAGACGTTGGCTGACCCGCGAACCCATAGAATTCATTGGGTCGAAACGCAAAGACCCGCTGGGGTGAGCCAGCGGGCTAGTTTGCTTCGAGCCACCTTGCGGCGCCCGTGTGAGTGGAGGCGGCGGGAATTGAACCCGCGTCCCGTTGTATTTCCATGCGCACTTCTACGGGTGTAGTCGATTCTTTGCGTTTCGCCATCAGTGCCCCGCATCGACACGGTGCCCCGATGGCTAGCCAGAAACATTTTTTAGCCGCGACCGTTCCCGGCGTGGATCGCGACGATCTGGATTTGGCAACTGACTTTTGGGCCTCTCCAGCTAAAGCCCGCAATCAGAAGCAGCCAGTATTAGGCTGCTAGAACGAGGTTACCCTCGGCACTTACAATGTGGTCAGCTATTAACGTGGCCAACTGACCAACCACGACACGCCATGCGCACTTCAGTCTACCCGGTCGATTCCAATTCGCCCCCTTTTTTGGTAACACCCAGCGTCCACGACATACGTCCAACGACTTCGCCGTCAAACACTTCAGTGACCTTACCTACTTAAATTCGTCTGGAGCCCCGAGAAGGTTCATTACGCCGTCTCGAATCCCCAGAAAAGATCGTATCCCGCGGACGCCTTTCCGGCAACATCCCCAAGGTTCACCGTGTTTTTCTTCGAGGACGGACTCCGGTTGCTCGATCTTGACCTGGCCGTCGACGCTCGCCAACGCCAGCCGCGTGGGTTTATTTCCCATGCGCATTTCGATCATCTGGCCCCCCATGAACTCGCGTTCTGCACGCCCGCGACCGCTCGTCTTTACCGTAGTCGACTCGGCGGCGACCGCTTGGTCCACGAGCTTCCTTTTCGCGATCCGTTCGACTGGAATGGCCACCGCCTGACGACGTTTCCCGCCGGCCATATCCTTGGCTCGGCCATGCTGCTCGTCGAATCCCCCCAGCTGAGATTGCTTTACACGGGTGACTTTCGCCTCCGCCCCTCCGCCACTGCGGAGGCCGCCGACCCGCCGCGTGCCGATTACCTTGTGATCGAAGCCACATTTGGGCTGCCCAAGTACCGAATGCCGCCACGCCAACAGGCCATCGATGATTTGACCGGAATTCTCCACACGGCGATCCACGCCGGTCGAGTGCCAGTGATCTTCGCCTATGTGCTGGGAAAAGCCCAGGAAATCACGCGTTTGCTCGTCGACGCCGGGTTCCACGTTAGGCAACATCCGGCGATCTACCAGCTCAGCCGCGAATACGAACTGGCGGCCTGCCCGCTCGGCCGGCCCCATTACAGCGAGTATGGGGCCGGGGCGTTGGAGATGGTCGTCGCCCCTCGTACCGCCCCTCTCGCTGCCCACAACGCCAATGCATCGACGAACTCGGTCGCTACGAGCCAGCGGCCCGAGGTGCTTGGGCAGCCCAAATGTGGCTTCGATCACAAGGTAATCGGCACGCGGCGGGTCGGCGG
>JBJTOW010000196.1:0-6311 GCA_046074805.1 Planctomycetota bacterium
TGTACTACAAAGAGTTTCCCGTGATGATGGACTGGTTGCACAACGCCGAGGGATTGGTGGTGTTCAATCTGCAAGGCCTATCCGATCCGTTCGACGCGGCGTTCGCCCAGCGGGCGCGGCGGTTCGAGGGGTTTTATCTCAACGAGGATCCCGGAGCGCTCAACTATGATCCTCAACGCAAAATCATCCGCAGCATGTTCAATGGCAGCCGCGGGCCGCTCTTGCGAAAGGCCACGGCGCTCGATTGGGCGGGCGATCCCATTGAAATCGAAAACCGCTTCCGTCCACGGCATGGGGAAACCTCCTACGCGCAAATGCTGGAGCATTTCCGGGACTATACCGACACCGACTGCGACCACCCGCAAAACCTCAAGGCGACAACACTGGCGTTGAACGCGTACATGCTGGCTGGCGAGCAAAAGTATCGCCGCTGGCTGCTGGAGTACGTGGATGCGTGGCGGGACCGCATGGTCGCCAACGGCCATATCATTCCCACCCGCATTGGGCTGGATGTCCAGCCGGGCGGTCCAGCGACGGGACGGTGGTGGGGTGGAGTCTACGGCTGGGGCTTTAGCGTCCACGACCCGGCGACCAACCGGGTCGCGCATCGCAATCAGCATCACGCGGGATTGCAGGGTTTTATGAACGCTTATTTGCTCACGGGCGACGACCGCTATTTAGAACCTTGGCGCAAACAAATCGATGCAGTCAACGCGCAGCGAAAACTAGTCGATGGCAAGCCAGCGTATCCGCGGATGCGCGGCGATGATGGCTGGTACGATTTCCATCCTCAACCGTATTCGGTAGGAGCCGCTGAGATCGCCTATCTCTCACAGCGGCCAGAGGACGTGGCACGCGCGCCAGCCTCGGGATGGAAAGCCTACTTGGAACAACGCAATCCGGGATACCCCGAGCAGGCGCTGCGGGCCGATTTGGAGCGAGTCCGGCGACAGGTCGCCGCGATTCGCGCCGACGACACCACTCCGGACACGCGGCTAGCCGACGATCCGATGGCGCACAACCCGGCCAGTGTCGCGTCACTGCTGGAATTGGCGATGGGGGCGTTGCATCCGGGTCGCTCGGGCTCGGCGCTGTTCGCCCGCCTGCGATATTTCGATCCTGCGCTGCGCCGCGCCGGTCTACCGGAAGGGGTGGCCGCATTGATCGATGAGTTGACGGCGGACAGAACATCGGTGACGCTCGTTAACACCAACCAACTCGAATCTCGCCGTTTGATCGTGCAGGCTGGTGGGTATGCCGAGCACCAGTTTTCGGGAGTCGCGATCGAAGGTCGCCAAATCCCAGTAGCAGGTCCTCATATTACTGTGGTCTTGGCACCTGGAGCTGGCCAGCGGTTGACGCTCAGCATGACACGTTACTGCAATTCGCCTAGCCTATCCCCACCTTGGTAGAAGCTGCCACCACCCTGCACAATCGATTCAGCCGCGCAGGCCTGACCGTGGCTTCATCGTGTCTTAATAATTCGCAACGACGGCTACCTCCGATACCTATTTTGCGGATTCTTCCAAGCCTAGGTCTTTTCCCTGAAGTGCGGAAAATGCGCCGCCCGCTGGCCCGGTCGTGCCTTGTGGCGTTGATGCCATCGATGACACTTGCCCCTTCAACCATGATTGCAGGTCTCCATGTCCACCGCTGCCGCTTGGATCAATGGTTGTCGATACGTCGCCACGTGGCGGCGTCGATTCGCGTTAGCGTTTTTAGTTGCCGCTTCGGCGGCGATGCCGAAAGCTCCGCTCTCCGGGCAGACGTTCGAGCGGTTGCCGGAGTTGGCGACAGTCGATGCTCAGGTGCGGCACGCATCGTCGTTCGACGAGGCTTCCGTGTTGGTCCCACGGGTGGCTCCCCGAGTTGAAGCGCGAGAAGACCAGGGGCCCTCGTCCGACCAGACTGCGTCCGACCAAGTCTCGCTCGACGAACTTCTTCGCCGGTTGAGGGCAACCGAGGAGCGGTTAGCGGACATGGAGTCTCTGCGGCCAGCAGGCAGGATGGACGGCGGGGCGGGCGGTGGATATCGGGCAACAGACCCGGCAATCGGCGACTCGGAATTCGTCCACGCCGCTCGACTGAACTCGATGGAAAATCTGGACACGCTCCAGGATCCACCCAAGCCCAAAAAGTGGTTTGAAAAGTATTCGGTGCGGGGATACGCTCAATTCCGGTTCAATAGCATTTTGGACGAAGCGGATGGGTCGGCGCCGGCCATGCACAACGGCGACAGTTCCGTGGGTGCGAATCAGACCTTTTCGATTCGGCGGGCGCGACTCATTTTTCAAGGTGACATGTCCGAGCACGTCTCGTTTTATTTGCAACCCGATTTCGCCTCGACACCCAACAACACGATCGATTCGATCCAATTCACGCAGATCCGCGACTGGTATGCTGATCTGCATCTCGACAAGTCTCGGATCCATCGGATTCGGGTTGGACAATCCAAGATACCTTATGGCTGGGAGAACATGCAGTCCAGCTCGAATCGCCTGCCACTCGACCGTAACGACGCGATGAACAGCGCGGCGAAGAATGAGCGTGACCTAGGCGTCTTCTATTATTGGACTCCTGAATTCGCTCAGGAAACTTTCAAATATATACAAGACGAAGGGCTGAAAGGATCCGGCAATTATGGCGTCTTTGGATTGGGTGCCTATGCGGGCCAAGGCGGTTCGTTGCGCGAACACAACGAAAGCCTTCACGTCGTCACGCGTCTAACCCTGCCGATCACCTTCAGCAACGGTCAGATCGTGGAGATGGGCGTTCAAGGATACACGGGGATGTATACGGTCCTCTCCTCGGCGATCAGTCCGCTGGGCATCGGTGCCGCCGTCCGACCCGCAGGAACTCTGGAGACGGGTGACGCGGATGGCATTATTGACAAGCGGGTAGGTGGAACTTTTGTCTACTATCCGCAGCCTTTTGGATTCCAAGCCGAATGGAATGTGGGGCGTGGTCCCGGATTGAACGACGCCCAGACGGCGGTGGTCGATCGACCACTCTACGGCGGCTACATCCAGTCTATGTATCGCATTCAAACTGATTGCCATGGCGAAATCTGGCCCTTTATTCGCTGGAACTACTACAAAGGCGGCTATAAGTCTGAACGGAACGCGCCGTTCGTGGAGATCGACGAATTGGAAGTGGGCGTCGAGTGGCAGATTGGGAAGTATGTCGAGCTAGTTGGCATGTATACGTTGACCGATCGTACCAACACACGGGCCATCAGCTCGGCCAATACGCTTTCCTACGAGCAATTCGAAGGCCAGCTAGCTCGATTCCAAGTGCAGGTGAATTACTAGCGTGCCTATAAGAAAATCTAGGAGTCCGTCGCCAAGTAGTAAGAGTTTTCGGGGCTATACTGTCCGTGCCCTTAATGGCAACACATGCTAGCCCGGTGCACATCGACATGGCGAAGCCGTGGACTATCGCCCTGGGCATGCCTCAGGGCGGTTCGCTTCCGTGGCGCGTTGGCGTCTCGCCAAAGCGGTGCCTGAGGGCACCGCACTCCATATAAGTCTTCCGCCTGTCGCAAGTGCGATAGTCGACGTACTCCCAAAAGATTGTCGCGCTGGCGCCTTAGACGAAACGGAACTCGGACGAACAAATCAACGCGAGGCACAGGTCGCGGAGCGTCTCCGATCGGTTTTCGCCTTGGCGTAGCCATTCGATGGCCGCCGACCGCTCGCTCGCTTCGGGCAACCGCGACAGGAAACTGAGGTACAACTCGTCGACACAGGTCTCGTCGCTCGCTGCAGCGGCCAGCAACTCGCCGATCAGGCCACCTGAAGCCGGATCGAGCCAGGCACGGATCAACGGATCGTTGCTCAAGAACAAAGCCTGCTCCACCGAAGGCCGAAAATCCACCTCAGCTTGGCCTGCCGGGTGGCCAAACACTCCGGCAAACACCACCATTACATCTCGCCACTGAGTGGGTGGATCGAGCCGACGATTGAGGTAATCCTTCAAAGTGAGCGGCTTGTCTGGTTTCAACAATTTCGCCGCCGCCGGCGGCCAGTGTGGAACTCGCAGCGACTCGCCCGCCAGCCGCTGCCCCGTCGCTCGGACCAACGACCGTGCGAGTTGCTCGGGCGATAAAGGCCGTACTGTCGCCGCTTCGAAATAGCTACTGGTCTGCGTTGCCTTGGCCTGCGTGGCCTTCGCGGTCACCTGCGCGGCACTTACATCGATGCCTTTGGACACCGACTCCGACGCAGACACTGACATAGCGGCGGCCCGTTCCGTGGAACGCTGATAGGCATCGGAGAGACAGATCGATCGCGTTAGCCAACGCAGGTCGTAGCCGTGTGCGATAAAGTCGATTGTCAACCGTTCGAGTAGTTCGGGGTGGGACGGTGGATTTGCGCTATGATCCAGGTCGAGTGGATGGACAAGTCCTCGGCCCATAAACAGAAACCATACGCGATTCACGGCATTGCGAGCGAAACGACGCCGCGCGGCCTCGCTTCCCGACAACTGCTCCGCCAACAGTTTGCGAGGCTGGAAACGCGGCACGCCCGGTAAGCCATTTGTGGGCGCTATCGCGAATTCCTCGCCCTTCGCCAACATCGGAATTGCCACCTCGGGCGCGTCCAGCAATCGTGGGCCGATCGCCCGCTTATCATCTGGATGAAAGACTGACACAAAATCGGCCTTCGCCTGCACAACTGCTTCCACCAATCGTGGCTGTTCCTGCTTGTCGCGGACCAGCTTCGTTGGGCTGAGAAAGGCGAATAGCCCAAAGTAGTGCGACTGCTTGTAGTCGGCGATCGTGGGATGGTCATGGCACTGAGCGCATTGCAGATTCATCCCGAGGAATAGCCGCGCGAAATCCTGCGTCCGCGAGTGGGGATCGGACCGCGAGCCATCGGCCAACAAGCGAATCGCGGGCCGCGTCAATTCCTCGAAACCATCCGCCGCGACCAGTTCCCTAGCCAACTCGTCCCATGGCTTGCCCTTGAGAAAAGCCGACTCCAAATACGCTTCCCAATCTTCGTCCGGGACCGTTTTGCCTTCATGTCGTTCGAGCAACATGACCGTCCACGCTTCGCGCATCCGCCGCGCGAACGCTGGCCCCCGCGTCAAACGCTCCACCAACCGCTCGCGTTTACTCGGGTCCAAGTCGGTGGGAAACTCGCGTGCTAACCATGATGGCGGAATCTCACCCGCCAAATCCAAATACGCTCGGCGGAGGAACTGCGAGTCGGCCGCGGATTCCGACAGTCTCCCCGAAGCACGCAGCGCGATCGCCTGATCAATCGCCGCCCAGAGTGGTCCGGCACTCGGCGACTGCCCGGCACTCGGCGACACTGCGGCGCTTGGCGACTGTCCAGCGCTCGGCGACTGTCCAGCACTCGGGGACTGTCCGACCGTGACGGCTGCCATCCAAGTCAAACACAGATAGCTCGCCAGTGAAACGTAGCGCGGCATGTTCATGACCATTGGTACAGCCCGAGTAGGCCGCCGAAATCCGGGTAATTGCCGTCCTTGTCGAGTCGCCGGCCGTTGCCGCCTCGTTGGCCATCGAGATTTCCGAAGGCGGCAACAACCAAACGACTTCCATCCGACGCGATGTCAAATCGACGCAGCGACGTGGGCGACTTGACGTGATGAGCGACCGCCGTTTCACCCGCCCGCCAGATCCAGAGGGCGCCTCCACCTTCGCTGCTGCCCGCCGCCGTGAGCCATCCAGCCGGATGCCATGCGACATGAGTAATGGGGCCATTGAGCGCGGGGGTCGGGGATAGGGCTGCCTCGATCGTCCCCTTTCGCCAATCGAACGCCAACACCAGCGGTGTGCCTTGGGCTTGGTTGGCGTTGGTGCCTTCAAACCCGCCGCAGTAAAGACGTGTGCCAGCGGCGTCGAACGCCATCGATCGCACGCCGCCCTGGGAATACTGGTAGTAGGTCTTGAAGAGCTGGTCGGCTTTCAGCCTTCGTTGGATTTCGCCGTTTCGCGGATTCCAATCGATCAGGCCACCTCGAAGATCGCCCGAGACAAGGCTGGAACCGTCCGGCGAAAACGCGACGCTATGCACCGGGTGTTGATGTCCCCGCAACTCGCTCACAAGCTTCCCATCCGCCACTGTATAAACTCGGACGATCGGTTCATTTCCGCATACGGCGACCAGGTCGCCATCAGCACTGACCGCCATGTCCCTCAACCAACTACCGCATGCGTTGTCGACGCTCCAGAGCGGCATCGACGAAGACGCGCCGCCCCTGGGTGCTCCCGCTGCAGTTGCCGCAGCCTCACCGCTCGAAGTGCCCGACGCACCGGACGCGTTCGACTCAACTGTGCC
>JBJTOW010000197.1:0-4318 GCA_046074805.1 Planctomycetota bacterium
CGCTCGACCATCGCCTGCCACAATCCCGCGAGCGACCCGCACGAAGCCGGCGATCAAACCTACTTGAACTCCCCGCGCGCTCACCGCGTAATCGTTGGCCTCGGGCGATGTTGAGGACGCATGGCTGTTGATCGCGGAAATGATGCGGCCACTGAAATCGCGACGCAATGTGACAGGCGAGACCGCCGAAACCGGTTTCCATAAAACTCCGGTCGAGTCGCTTGTTTTCTGGCTATCGACTAGCGTTCCGAGCAGCGAACCACCATTCCAGGACAATTGCGCTGTGGCGATCGATATCAGCGTCTTCGGCTCGACGGCGGTCTGGGTGCTGGGCGTCGCGTTGTCACTGACGCTGGTCGCTGTGTTGCGTTCGGGCTCCGCCACTGAGTCGACCACCATCGCCACCGAACGGATGGTGGCCAAGTCGATATCGACCACCTGCTCGATGTTCGCATGTCTTAGCCGCAAACGACCAGCCGGACTGGGCAGCGGGAGCCCGAACAAACGGTCGCCATCGCGCAAGCTCAAATGAACCCCGTTGCCTGTCGGCGCGGATCGCCGATCAGTCATCACAACGTGGGAAAAGCCAGCCAACGACTCGTCGCGTTCGCCCGCGCTGTCCTTCAAACGCAGTAGTTTCTTAGACGGGTCGTAGCGCAGCGCCTCGGCGATTTCCATCCGTCCGTCGGTTCTCAAGAGCCCGGGCTTGCCGGAATCGATCGAAGACGGCGCGATGCCATTCCAGGTGGCGACTCGAAATCCATCGAGCCTAAGATCTCCTTGAACATTGGTGATCACCAACTCGTTTGGTTCGGTGCGAGTTGGAACCGGCGACACAATATCCTTCACGGCCGGGTTGGGGCCGGGGTCCGGATTCGCAAACTGGGGCGCTCTTTGTCTTCCCCGGCCGTTGTTGGCGCCATCCGTTTTGGGCTTCGAGTTGAAGGTCAAATCGGCCAGTGGCGGCCCACCACCCGCGAAAACAATCAAACGTCCCGCCGCACGATCGTGGTAGAGATGAAGCCTTAAGTTGCCATTTTCGTTGGGCAGAGCGAGCAACGGTCGAACTTCCGCGGATTGATCGTCTTCTCGGACCAACACCAGCTGGCTGTTCCAAACTTCCAGCCGGAAGGCGGTGCGGTCGAGATTGCCGGCAAGGCCACCACCGACCACGACGGCGAACGCCGCCTTCTTACGCCACGACAATTCCAGTTCGATACGCGTCTTGGCGGGCAGTTCGAATTCGCTGCGAAGTTGAGCGCCCAGGACGGCGGTTGCTGGCGCATCCTGGTCCCCCCATTGCTTCAGCCGCTCCGACGACCGCACCCATTCCACTTCGATATTGGGGTTGTTCGCCCAGGGATTCATCCCCAGCTGCGGGTTCTTGGGCCGCGCCGAATACCACCCCTCCACCCCCTGTGGTCCAACGACAACGGCGTTCGTGGAAGGACTCGAAAAGAATTGCCGCACGGAGCTTCGCGGTAAACGCAATGTGCCCAGCTGACGGGACTCGATGTCGACCGATTCCAGAGACAGTCCCTTGAGGTCGCCGTGGATCGTCTCACCCGTTACAAGTTCGAAGGCGAACGCCGCCGGCGCACCCGAAGCGGGCGCCGCGGTTGGCATCTGAATCGTCTGGATCCGCTCCCACGGCACCACCAGAGGTTCTTGAAAGGCCGGTGATTGCCATCGAAGGGTGCCCAGCAGTCCATCGCCCGGCACAGCGCCGGCCGCTGGCCCGTTTACGGCGATCCAGCTCCCCATCACGAAGTCGCCGTTTCGCATCCGCAAGGTCATCCCGCGCGGTGGCTCGGCGGCTACCACTGCCGACAAGGTCGCCCCTGCCGCGACAACCCATACGCATGAGAGCGTAGCGATCCGCGATAAGATCGTTGACATGGCATTCCTAGCGTTCGTAAATGGGTAGGAAGCGGAAGTTGACGGCGATCGCCAGCAGGTTCAGCGCGGTGGACACCGTCACGCCATGATCGCCCTGGAAACTGCCATCCGGTGACTGTTCGCGTTTCAGCTTGCGTACCAGCGACTTATTCCATTTATCCCACGCCTCCATATTGGCCTGAAACAGGGCCTGTGCCTGATAGTAACGCGTGTAATCGCGGTAGTGGCTGTCGGGTTCGCCATCGATCCGATCCGTGAGAAACCCTGTGGTCGCCTTGAATTCAGGCAAATCTTTGCGCCGCGCAACGGCGAAGACCAGTGTCGCGATGGAGACGCGGGCGGGAGAATCATCGAACCCTCCCAAGCCACCCGAGTACGCCACTTGTCCTTTCGCGGACGTGTTTTTTTGAAAGTACCGAACGGCTTTATCGATCGCCTCATCCGGCACTTCGATGCCGGCATTGCGAGCGGCCAGCAGGCCCACCATCACGGACCCAGCGACCGATGTGTCCGCGTCCCGCGCGTCCGGCGAGTAACGCCAAGCGCCGCTGCCGTTCTTCTTCTGGGACGTGAGCGCTAACCGAACGGCCAGTTCCAAAGCGGCGCCAATCGAACGCTGCTTGTCCTTGTTCGCGTCGCTTGTCCATAGATTTCGATCATCGACGGTCCCATACGCCTCCGCGAGCGCCAGCATGGAAAAGCCGTGATGGTACATGCTCGGCCCAAGATAGCCGGTGTTTGCATCTTGGGCCCCGATGATCGCCCGCAGCGCGCGGCGAATGTTGCCGCTGTAAAGTCCAAAGTTTGGATCGTCGCCCGACGCGAGCAACACCATCATGCACATGCCGGTCACACCCGGTCCCTGCTCGCCGCCGCCTTGCCAATTGCCGTCGGCGGATTGCGTCTTGACGAGGTAATCGAGACCACGCTGATACATTTCGCGAATGTCCCGCGGGACCACTTCGCCGCCACGTTCCGCTGGCGTTTGCGCGACCGAGAGTTGGGAAAGGAAAAAGGTCGCGCAGACCACCGCCAGGCCAGCGAAGCCTCGTCGACGGATTCCCGCGGCGCACCCCGATCGATAAAGACGTTCTTGGGAACCGCATCGATCATCGCCGACCACAATTTTACCCATGATCGGCTCCCCACCCACGGCCGCCAGCCGCCCAACATCCCAACATCCCACTCTCATGTCGACCTCGCGATCCATCCATGATTGGTTAACGCCATCCCTCAGTCAACACATCACTCCACCACGCCGTTTTGACGGAGCATTTGTCCATACTGGCGGCCCTGCTGGCGCAGCTTGTTGAAGACATCGAATTGGCGTTTATCAATGATCGCCAGCCATTTGTCATCGGGTGCAACGCTCATTTGATACATCACATAGACTTGGTCGAACTGGCCGCGTTTCTTGGGCGGCGGTCCCGACTCGGCGATCAACTGAACAATCTTTCTTCGCTGCTCGGTGGTCAGCGGCGCATACATTTCCACTTCCGCGACGATAAGTTCTATCTTCGCTTGATAGTGGAAGCGCCGCCGTTCCACCTGCCAGTCCCGGTATTTCTCCAACTGGTCGCCGGACAGCAAGCCGATGATCGACTTGATGAGCAACGACTGGTCATCGAAGAACGGGGCCTGCATCTTCTGTTGCAGGGGGCCGATATCGTTCCAAATGTGATTGAATCGCTCCTGGTCTTTCCGCACTTCCATGAATCTCGCGCGGGTCTGCTCGACCTGCTGCTCAAAGCGCGCGATGTCGCCTTTGCCGCTTAGTTCCAGTCTTTGCCTCTGTTGCTCCGAGAGTCCAAACAGCTGTTGTAGGGAATCGATGATCAGCCGCATTTGATCGTCGATACGATTGACGGATTTCGACCGGCCGCCCACGTTACTGAAAATCCAGTTTTCGAAGTTTTCGACGCCAATTTCAAAATCGGCGTTAGCCCGCGCGATAGCCCGCTGCTGCGGTGTCAAGTCATCCTCTTCCTCTTCAGCCGGTTCCTCATCGGACACCCGCACAACAAACTCCGCTCCCTGTTCGTCCACCGCCTGTTCGGCGACTGCGATGGCCACTTCCGGCTCATCGCCATTCATGTTTGGAAACAGCCACTCAACAGCCGGCTTCATCAGCCGATTCAACGCGATGATCAGCAATTCCATCCGCTCCCGCAGAACGTCCGAGCCCTCCATCTCGTCGCCCGCAACTTCATCTGCGGCGTCGAAGAGAACGATGTTGAAGTCGACCTGTTGGTCCATCGCCTCGAGCATCCCTTCGTTCATCGCCACGTCGGCGGCGCCATCCTCGCCTTGTCGAGCTTCCTTAGCCGGGTTCTCAGCGGCCGGCTTCTCAGCCGCCGGTGGCTGGCCTCCGGGTCCTTTCTGAACTTCCGCCGGTTTCGGTTCTTCGTCGCGTTCCAAC
>JBJTOW010000198.1:0-6596 GCA_046074805.1 Planctomycetota bacterium
GGCGTTCTCCCGAGAAAATGAATTGGCACATTCGGCAGACTGCGGCCGATCTGCCTCGCCCGTAACTTCTAACGGCCATGTAAGCCATTGGAAATATGCGGTCTATTTGCCGATTGTCAAGAAAAGCGGCCAATCGGCGTCCGGTCGGCTCCAACATGTTTCTGTTGCTAGGCTTGGAAGAGATCGGCGGGGAGCGCAAATCCCAAGTTCTGTCCCGACCAAATCGGAGAACGACCACGGCGAATCTTTTTCAAATATCCAGTTGTCAAAAATGCGGAAACCGGTACAGTTCTGGCGTTGTTGGAAGTCCGCCGAGCGTCCGGCGGGGTTGGCGTAGTGGTAGTGGCCGACTGGGAAAATGCCAGGAAGCATGCGCGATGACAGCGGAATCCTTGCCGTCCGACACCGCCTTGTTCGACGTGATGCGTGAGCGTGGCAGTCTCTCGATTGGGGACCTTGCATTGGCCTTGGGAGTAACCGCCACTGCGGTTCGTCAGCGTGTCAATCGGCTGATGGGACAGGGGCTGGTTCGACGGTCGCTAGTGCGGTCGGGCCGAGGCCGACCGAGCCATCAGTACGAGCTTACGACTTTAGGTCGACGGCAAGCGGGTTCCAATTTCGCTGATTTGGCGATTGTGTTGTGGCAAGAACTGCGGGAAATCAAGGACCCCGAGATCCGTCGCGGACTGTTGGAACGAATTAGTCGAAGGCTGGCAGACAAGTATCTGATGGATATTCAGGGTGGTTCGTTGGAAGAAAGGATGCGTGGGTTGGCGGATCTGTTCCAGGCGCGTCGGGTGCCGGTGGAAATAGAGAGAAATGTGGATGGTTTGCCGGTGATCAATGCGCGGGCTTGTCCCTATCCCGAAGTGGCCGAGCAGGACAGGTCGATTTGCGCGATGGAACGGATGTTGTTTTCCGAGTTGGCGGGTGAGACGTTGAAGTTGGCGGAGTGCCGACTGGATGGCGACGCCTGCTGCCGATTCGAGCCCGCGAGGGCCGGGTGATTGTGGGCTGTTTCTAAGGCGAGCGGCCGGGTGTTGAGACACGGCCAGATTTTGCCGGGCGGCTGGCGACCAGCCGACACAATGGTATCTTGTTGGCTTCAAGTCCTTACCTGACAACGCGAAGCGTGGGTACACGAAAATGACACAGCCATGGATTGAAGGTCGGTTTGAAGAGAACGTGATCGTTTCGACGGTCGAGCAAGCGATCAACTGGGCTCGGGAATCGAGCATTTGGCCGATGACGTTCGGCTTGGCGTGCTGCGCGATTGAGATGATGGCGGCTGGTGCTAGTCGCTACGACATGGACCGGTTCGGGGCGGGAGCGTTCCGCGCCACCCCCCGGCAAGCCGACCTGATGATTGTCGCTGGGACGGTGACTTACAAAATGGCCAGTCGGGTACGGCGGCTGTACAACTTGATGCCCGATCCGAAGTTCGTCATCGCCATGGGGGCATGCACTGTCGGTGGCGGACCTTACTTTAAGTGGGGTTATCACGTAGTGAAGGGTGTTGATCTGGTCGTGCCGGTCGATGTTTACGTCCCGGGATGCCCACCTCGTCCCGAAGCTTTACTGGAAGGGTTGATGCGAATTCAAGATAAAATTCGCGGACACCGGATCGCGAAGGAACGCGGCGAAGCCGGGTGGTTGGTTGCGGGCGAGAAGGTGGCCGACGAACTTCCGATTCCGCATCATTCGGGATATGTCGAGGTAGACGAGGGACTTTCGCCCCTTACTGGCCACCAGAAAATCACCGGTTAGGCGTTGTGGCGAGTCGTTGCGGTTTAAAGCACAAGGCGTTGGATGACCATGGCTGATTTGACGAGTGCGACGGCGGAGACAACCGTTTCCCAACCGTTGGACGTGTTGGAAATTGTGAACCTACACGTTTCGGTGAATGGCAAGTCAATCCTGCGAGGTGTGAACCTGCGTATGCGGCGGGGTGAAACCCATGCTTTGATGGGTCCTAACGGCTCGGGAAAGAGCACGCTTGGTTTGGCCATCATGGGGCATCCCAACTACGAGATTACCGATGGGCGGATTGAACTCAACGGCGTGAATCTCGTCGAAATGGAGGCTGATCAGAGGGCGCGTGCGGGCCTATTTATGGCCTTTCAAAGACCTGTGGCGATTCCTGGCGTAAAGCTCGCCGATTTCCTTCGCCACGCAACCACCAACGTCCGCAATCCGAACCGTAAAGAAGGCGAGGAACTGCTGCCCATGCGGGAGTTCCGCAAGGAACTTCGATCGCGGATGGAGCACCTGCGAATGGACACGGAGTTCGCTAGGCGATACGTCAACGATGGATTTTCCGGCGGGGAAATGAAACGGGCGGAAATCCTTCAGCTCGCGATGCTGCAACCCAAGTTCGCGATTTTAGATGAAACCGACAGCGGTCTGGACGCGGATGCGGTCCGTTTGGCCAGCGAGAGCATCGCTGAGATCGGACGGAAGAATATGGGTTTGCTGATCATCACTCACCACGACAAATTGCTCGAACACAACCCGCCTGATTTTACGCACGTGATGCTCGGCGGGCGGATTGTGGAGACGGGTGGCGTCGAGTTAGCCGCGGAACTATATGGACACGGCTACGATCGGATCCGCAAGGCCTATCCAGAGGCAGAGGCGGAGAACCGAGCGATGCTCGAAAAGGACGAACCCCAGCCGGCTAGTTAATCTGGCGGGCAAGGTTGTTCTTAGGAGGCGTTCTGATTGGGATACGAAGCTTGCGACCTTTAGGAAAATTCCTGGGGCCGCGGGAAAGCCGTATTTCGCGGAATCGAGAAGGTCGACCGGTAGGGCACTTCGTGTAAAGTTCCGCGTGGCAGTTAGGTTGAAGAAAAAGGATTTCGGCAATGGCAAGCGATCTATTAAGCGTACCGGCGGGCTATGCGGCGGCGGATCGGCCAGCGGGCGATGACGCAATTGGCGAGATCAATAAATACGATTTCCGAACTGAGTCGAAGCCGGTGTTTCGTGCTCAACGCGGCCTGAGCCGCGAGATCGTGTCGCAAATATCCGCGATGAAGAACGAGCCCGCGTGGATGCTCGACTTCCGCCTCCGATCGCTCGAAATTTTCGAATCGAAGCCAATGCCTCGTTGGGGCGGCAACATCGATGTCGACTTCCAGGATATCTACTACTATCTCAAGCCTGCGGACAAGCAAGGCCACACTTGGGAAGAAGTGCCCCGCGAAATCAAGGATACTTTCGACAAACTGGGAATTCCCGAAGCTGAAAAGAAGTTTTTGGCCGGGGTCAAGGCTCAATTCGAGAGTGAAGTGGTTTATGGTTCCTTGAAAGAGGATCTCGCCGAAAAGGGAGTGGTTTTCACGGACACGGATTCGGCGTTGCGGGAGCATCCCGAGCTGTTTCGCGAGTATTTCGGCACCATCATTCCGCCCGAGGACAACAAGTTCGCCGCATTAAATTCGGCCGTGTGGTCAGGCGGTTCGTTCATTTACATACCCAAGGGAGTCAAGATCGATTTCCCGCTGCAGGCCTATTTCCGAATCAACGCGGAAAATATGGGGCAGTTCGAACGAACCTTGATCATCGTTGACGAGGGAGCCGAGGTCCATTACGTCGAGGGCTGCACAGCTCCGATGTATACCACGGAGAGCTTACATTCCGCGGTGGTGGAAATCATCGTCAAGCGGGGCGCGCGTTGCCGATACACGACGATTCAGAATTGGGCTAACAACATCTATAACCTTGTGACCAAGCGCGCCGTGGCCTACCGCGACGCCACGATGGAATGGATTGACGGCAAACTTGGAAGCCGCCTGACCATGAAGTACCCGGCCGTTTACCTCAAAGAACCGGGCGCGCGTGGCGAGATCCTGTCAATCGCGTTCGCCAGCCGTGGTCAGCATCAGGATGCTGGGGCGAAGCTTGTGCATTGTGCACCCAACACGACCGGGCAAATCATTTCCAAGTCGATTTCCAAGAACGGCGGGCGGGCCAGCTATCGTGGGCTGGTTCGCGTTGAAAAGGGTGCGACTAATTCGAAGTGCAATGTCGTCTGCGACGCGTTAATCCTTGACCCGCGAAGCCAGAGTGACACTTTCCCGTACATCGAAGTCGCCGAGCAGGATGCGTCGATTGGCCATGAGGCGAGCGTATCCAAGATTGGCGAAGAACAACTGTTCTACCTCATGAGTCGCGGGCTCACCGAGGCCGAGGCTAGCACAATGATCGTCAACGGTTTCATCGAACCGCTTGTCAAAGAGTTGCCGATGGAATACGCCGTTGAAATGAATCGCTTAATTCAGTTGCAAATGGAAGGTTCGGTGGGCTAAGAGACCATGAGTATTGCAACGTCGCTTCCCGCCGGTTTCGGCTTGGAATCGTTTGAAGCGTTTCTGGCTGCTCGTCGCGAACCGGATTGGCTGACACGTCTAAGGCGAAACGCTTGGGCCGACTTCGAACAGATGGGATGGCCGGACCGGCGGGACGAGGAGTGGATTCGCACAGACATCCGTCTGTTCAAGCTCGGACGCTTCAGTTTGCCCTCCCAAAAACCAACGGGAGTTATGCCACAGGGTGCGCTCGCGGAGGGGGTGGAACTGGCCGGCGCGACCGCGTCGCTAAACGGCTTTGCCGCGGGCACCACTGCGGATGCCGCGTTAACCTCGCGCGGAGTGGTGTTTGGCGAACTAGATGAGCTCTTGCGGGATCACGAGGCCGCTTTAAGACCGTATCTGGAAAAGAGGCTATTGGACGGGCGCCAAGATCGATTCGCCGCGTTGCACGCAGCGTGCTGGACGGCCAGTCATGTGCTGTATGTGCCGCGAGGCGTCCGAGTCGCCGCGCCGTTTCACATGAGCGCCGCTCTGCGGGACGGTGGCGTTGACCTGGGACGGACCCTGATCGTCCTGGAAGAAGGGGCCGAGGCGACGGTTCTTAACGAGACCTTGAGCGACGCGCCGAATTCTGGTGGACTCCACTGCGGAGCGACCGAAATCGTCCTCAAGTCCCGAGCGAATCTGCGTTATGTCCACCTTCAAGACTGGGGGCAGGGCGTTTGGCATTTCGCCCACCAACAGGCGGAGGTGGCGCGAAACGCTTCCTTGCAGTGGACGGCTGCGGCGATAGGCGGCCGGCTCGCGAAAGTGAATCAAAGGGTATCGCTGGTGGGAGAAGGAGCCGATTGTCAAGTCAACGGTGTGCTATTTACCGAAGGCAAGCAGCATCTCTCCTATCACACGCTTCAACATCATAAAGCGGCTCATTGCCGCAGCGATTTCCTCTACAAGTCGGCCTTGCAAGACCAGTCGCGGACGGTTTGGCGTGGCTTGATCAAGGTGGATCCGGGCGCTCAGAAGACCGATGGCTACCAGCGAAACGATAACCTGTTGCTGTCGAGCTCAGCGCGGGCTGATTCGATTCCTGGACTTGAGATTGAGGCTGATGACGTGCGTTGCACGCACGGTTCCACCACCAGTAAGGTGGATGAGGAATTGATTTTTTATTGCCAGTGCCGCGGCTACACGCGACGCGAAGCTACAAGATTGATTGTATCTGGTTTCTTCCAGCAAATCTTCGATCGCATCACCATTGAAAGCGTTCGCGATGCGCTCGGACACGCGATAGGTCGACGTGTTCGCGAATACTCTTAATCGCGTGATGCCCATTCGGCCGGATCTAATAGCTGTTTACCTGTAGGGGTTGTCCATGTCGGACTTTGTGAAGATCGCTACGCTTGCAAGTTTAGCGGGCGACGGTAAATGGATGTTCGAAATCGGCGAACGGCTCGTAGTTCTGTTTCGGGTGGATGGTCAGTTTTTCTGCCTGGACGATGTCTGCACACATGATGGAGGACCGCTCGGCGAGGGACGGCTCGAAGGGCACTTCATTGCCTGCCCGCGCCACGGCGCGAAATTCGATGTGCGAAATGGCCAAGCATGCACTATGCCCGCGACTGAAGCGACCGTGTCGCATGATGTCAAAGTCGACGGGGCCTTCGTCTGGGTTCGCTTGCGAGGCGGCGGTGAGGACGCGACGAATGACGTGCCTTCTGCCACGGGCGAAGTTTCAACTTCACACGAATGTTGCGATGGCCACGCGGGTGCGGCGAATCACTCGGCCAACGTTGTGACCTGGAACACGGCCGCCGAAAGCAACGGTGCCCTCGCAACGGATGCTGGATCGAGCGCGGGGGCAAAGTCGGTCTCGTGTGGAGGCAACGTCGGTGTCGCGGCGGCCGGAACGGCCGCTGTTGGACTTCCCGTCGCGTTATGTGAGGATTTGGTGCGTGAGGAATTAAAGCGGGTGATCGATCCCGAGCTTTTCGTGAACATTGTCGATTTGGGATTGGTCTACAACGTCGATTTGGCGCCTGGGGAAGTCGGCGGATCCAAGGTGAAGATCGACATGACGATGACCAGTCCCATGTGTCCAGCTGGGCCTCAACTCATCGCGCAATGCAAACAGTTCGTGGGCCAAATGTCGGGCGTCGACTCTGTGGAAGTCAAAATTGTGATGGACCCGCCGTGGACGCCGGCGAAGATGAGTGACTCGGCCCGCGACCAACTGGGTATTTTTTAGTCTCGGGGCGTCCATCCGTCGTAATTGGAAACTACGCG
>JBJTOW010000199.1:0-5385 GCA_046074805.1 Planctomycetota bacterium
CTGCACCGCGAGCTCGGCCGCGAGCCTCCGTTCCTCATCCGCTAACGGCTCGTTTTCCAACCGCGCGATCAGATCACCGCTGGCGACCCGCGTACCAGCCGGAAGACGCCAGGCAAGCTGCCCAGGAACCGTCACATACACGGGCTGTGACGAAGACAATTCCAAAACGATCGGCGCCCAAACTCGCCGCGGCATCGGCACAAACCAGACAGCGGCGACCGTAGCCACCAAGCCACCAGCGGCCCAGAAAATTCGCCTCCACCGCCATGGCCGCGATCGAGCCGGTCGGCGCCAGTGGCGAATCACCGAGGCCAGTGGTGGTCCAGCCATTCCCACCGCCGCAATCGTTCCCAAAACCTTCGACAAATCAGCCAGTCCAAAGGGGGCCAGTGCCGCGGCGATCCACCGCAACGCCGTCCAGTAGAAGAACACAAAGCAGATGAGCGAGAGCAAGCCGTAGGCCGCCAAACACCAACTGCGCACGACGCCGCCGCTAAGAATGCGGCTGCCACCGCGAACGCCGCCACCACTACCGCCACCGCGACTGTTTCTGCCGCCAGACTCTCCGCGAGCATTGTTTCCATCAAGCTCGTCCTGTTCCGCGCCGAACAGCATTCCACGAATCAGGCGGGCCAGAGCCTGACGGGCCTCCATCGCCAAATTAGGCACATTCAACAGATCCGACAGCACGTAATAGGCGTCGCCCCGCATCAACGGATTGGCGTTGAAGAACAGCGTGCCGAGTGAGCAGACCACGAGCGTTTTCAAAGCCAATGCGTGCGCGAAACCGGGTGCTGTCAGACGCCAAACGGCGACCGCCACCGCCGCCAAGAGCAACTCGACTCCCATTCCAGCCAGCCCCACGGCCACCCGCCGCCAGCGGTTCGGGAATCGCCAAGCGTCCGACACATCGCAATAAAGGGCTGGCGCGAATACGAACAGCATCGCGCCGACCGCGTGAACCCGGCCACCCCATCGCGCCAGTAACAACGCATGGCCCAATTCATGACAGCACTTCACCACTGCCAATGTCGCCAGCCACCAGCCTCCCGCCGACAATGTTGAATCTCCATGAAGCGTGGCGCCGTCGAGCCTATTGCCTTGGAACCAAGATTCGGCACGCGGTAACTCGCGCGCGAGCTGATCGCTGTGGAGCGCCGCGATGATCGCCGCCCAGCCGATGGCGATGAACGCGATGAGCAGCGCTGGTGGCGAAAAGATCCAGCCGACCAGCCGCGACAAACGCGCGACCGCGTCAGCCGCCCCAATGGCGGGCAAACGAATCGCCAGCGGATTAGCGAGCGTCATCCAGACGGCGCGGCGCCACGTGGCCTGGCGCCGCGAAGCCCATACGTCGCCTTGCCCGGGCGAGTCGGCCAGCACCAAACCGTACTCGTGCAAGCGATGTAGGAAAGATTCGAGCATCGGCGCGGAGAGCCGCCACGGCGCGAACAGACGCTCGAACCGACCGCGCAATTCAGCGAAGTCGGTCCGTCCGTCGAGCATCCGGAGAACGGCGCACTCCTCGTCGCGCAATTCGAAATAACGCAACGAAACTGGATCGAGCACAACCCAGCGATCGCTGGCCTCCGCCCTTTCGATCACCAAATCCGGGCGCATCCGGATTCGCAGCCGACTCATCGCGACTCCAAGATCATCACCGCCTGCATTCCCGGGCGCAGCCGCATGTCGCGATTGTCCACCTCCACCCAGATCCGCACTTGGTCATTGATCGGGTCGATTTCCGGACTGACGAACACGATTCGTCCGCGATAATCCCGGGGTTTGGCGAGCGGCGGCGCGTTATCCGCCGCCTTCGCCAAGCGAACCGTGACCTCGCGACCAACCAGCTCCAAACGCGCGTCGCGCGCGGCCAGAAAACCTTCCACTCGCAACCGATCGAGACGCACGACCCGCGCGACGGTTTCGCCGGGCTGCACCCATTCGCCTCGACGTTTTGGCAACTCCACCACCATGCCCGAAAGCGGCGCGCGAATGGTCCGCCGAGCCAACGCCTGCTCCGCCGCTTTCTTTTCGTTTTCACGGATCGTCTGGGTCAGCGTGGCGATTTCCTGTTCGCGTTCCGCTTGCTTCACTTCCAGTTCGCCACGATCCCGCACCAGTCGCTGGCGATTCAATTCGGTTTCGGAAACCGTCTTGGGATATTTCGCGTTTGTCTCTTCCGATCGGACCAGCTCAGCCCGCGCCACCTCGCTCGATTTCCTCGCGTACTGCACACTCACATCGCTGGCGGCCCGCTTGGCCGCGATTTCCGCCTCCATCGCCGCGCGCTCCACCGCCAGCTGCTCCACCGTATCGCGCAGCTCCGCTAATACGGCGTCCGCTTCCACCATCTGACCTTCCCTCACCGCCAGCCGCGCGATCGCCCCGGCTTCGCTGGAAGGCACCGCCGCCTCCTCCGCGATCTTGACCACGGCGGACGGGATCTCAATGGTTCGAGTCTCCTCATCCGCCCGCGCGAACGGCACGAGCGCGACGAGCGGCGGCATCGCGAAGAACCATAGCGTCGCGGCCTTCAACAGCGGCCAACAGCTGGCCGCAAGCCGCGAAGTCCACAAGGCGGACGTCGGTCTTCGTGGTGTCAGAAAAAGAACATTGGAAAACCCGAAGCTATCCATGCTTTGACCCTCTCCGCATCACAGCCACCACCAGCGGCGCGCTGTATCGATCAATTCGAAGAACCAGGATTCGGCGAGCGACACGCGACCACAGGCGATCTTGGCCGCCACAACTTCGCCAATTTCGCGTGGCGTCGTCGCGTCGGACTCGATGGGCAATGCCACTCGGACCCGTAGGAATCCACCGCCCCAATCATCGTATTCAAATCGTCGCGCCAGTTCGCAGACCATGCCCTGCCGCACTGATTCAGGACGGCTTGCCAACGTCCACGAAACATGTTGCCCACCCTCAGCGGACGTCGTCGATGCTAACACTCGCCCCGCGACGCGCTCTGGCACCCGCAGTTCCAACTCAAACGGTCCACCATCGCCGGCGACTGTTACCAGCGGATCGCCGCGGCGCAGCGGGCGCCCCGCGAGCCGATCGCGGACACCCCAGCTAACAATCCGGCCAGCGATCGGGCTGCGGACCCGCAACGATTCACGGCGGCTTTCCAAGAGAGTCAGCTGGTCGGACTGCGACTTTCGTTGCGCTTGCAACTGCTCTTCCTCGGCGGCCAGCGTTGCGGCGCGTTGCCGAGTGGCGGTGTCGCCCGCCCTCGCTTGCAGACGCTGCGACTGGATCGAGGCCAATTGACGCTGAAGGCTGTCCACGGTGCTGCGGGTTTCCTGCCATTGCCGGTCAAGATCCGGAGAGCTCACGACCAGCAATAACGCGTTCGCCGCCACAAGTTGGCCGTGCTCGACCAAGAGTTCCTCGACGATGCCATCGGCCGGCGCGAACACCTCGCGCCGCGCGACACTTCGCACTTCGCCCGCCGCCCGCACTTCCAACTCCGCTGGGATGAGCAGCAACGACAACGCGACAGCCGCGATGGAGGCAACCACCGACAAGGCGCGTCGCCAAAACTGACGCTCGCCTCCGAGTCCTCTTCGGGCCCATCGCCACCAAAGTCGATTTCCCGGAATGCGGCTCACCACACGGGCATTCGCCAACGCCACCGCGGCGTGCGGCGCGAGTCTTGCCAAGAGAGCGCGTGTGGACTCGTCGAACGCGCGATCGAATCGCTCGCACACAATCGTCCCGATCACGACAGTGGTTGGCTCGGCGACCGCGTCCAACGACGGCGCCGAAAGAATTAGCGGCCAGATGACCAGCGATCGACTCGGCGAGACCTCGCGGAAAGCGTCCCAAAGCGACAACAGCTCGGGAGGATGTTCCTCGTCGTTCGAAGCCTCGGTTCGCTGCCTCCCTAACCATAGCGGTTCGCGGATAGCGGCGACGGCCGCGCACAGCGGTTCGAGCCGCTCCAGCACCGCCGACTGCCGATGTGGTTGCTCCGAGCCACTTATGGCTTCCAGCCTTTGGTGCTGTCCGGCCGACAAAGACACCGCCACGCGGTCACACTCCACGAGTATCCGGGTTTCGTTCACCAGGACGTGCGCCGTGGCGGTGAGCGCGAGGCTTTCGTGCAGTTTCGCAAGCAGTGGGTCAAGCCGGGAATGTCGCGCGTGCATTTGCCGCGACTCCCGCAGTGCCCGGCGAATCTCGAAAACCCGAACCTCCTCGGCGACTGCTTCCGTCAATAGGGTGAACCCTTGAGTCGCCGGTCCCTGTTCCGGCCGCTCGCGGCAAGCGATGAACACACCGCCCACGAGATCGTCTAGCCCAAACGGCGCAGCGACTGCGATCATCGGTGGCAAGCTCGAAGCAGCGGTTGTGGCCGGTTGCGGCCCGGCCAGAGTCGCCATTCGCGTCGCTCTCGCTTCCCAAGCCGCCGCCGCGATCGCCCGCTCCGCGAGAACATGCTGCGACAACCGCGCGGCGGCGCCTGCCGGTATCTCAGCCGCCAATTCGGCCGCGCCACTGTCCGCCGAGCCGTTGAGAGCCAAGCCCGTTTCCGACGAGCTACTGAGAGTCGCGCCACTGTGGGCCGAGCAATGCCACTGGGCGGCGTTCAATTGCCAGAACGACCACTGTAGAACGCCGATTGGCCGCAGGAATCGTGTGAGCGCAGCGTGGAATTCCCGGGGCTCTGTGGCATGGAAAGCGGCTCGATGGATGCCGTCCAGGGCCTCGTCAATCACCTCCCAGCCAGACTGGCCAGCTGTCGAGGGGGAAGAGGAACCGGACATGCCGCAAACTCCTTTCGATTTTCGGTGTTCGGTGTTCGGTGTTCGACGCCTTCCTGTCGTCGCGGCGCATGTCGCCACCCCGCGCGGTACGGAAACAGCTCGACAGCATACCACTGCCCGGATCATGCTGGCTGGGCCATTAGAGTCGATTGCATCGACTTTATCGATTAAAGGCGGTGGTTGGGAATACTCCGGCGAAGACGGGCGTTTGGGAACGCGAGACGCGCTTGCGGGGCGGTTTGATTGTCGTTTTGGGCGCAACCGATCGAAGAATCACATGTGGAGTAATCGTCTACTTCGGCACGACCGGCCGAAGTTTCCACCCTCCGTTTCGTGGTGGGCGGCAGTTGGAGTTCGAGATGGCGCCTTTTCGACCGAGCAATCGCTCACGCAATCGACTGCGTTGGGCAATGATTTGCGCGGTGAACTTCGTGGTGTTCGCGTTGGCCGCAGGTGGCTGTGTCACGCGCACCAAAAGCGCCTACGTTGGACAATGTGTTTGTGCATATGGCACAACCATTAAACAAATCTGAGTTATTGATGTTTAAACTCGCCAGATGCTTTCGTGTCAGTACACAACATGCAACTGCAATAACTGATGTGCGAAAAC
>JBJTOW010000200.1:0-3682 GCA_046074805.1 Planctomycetota bacterium
CCGCCGCCGTCAGGATCCGATCCAGCGGATAGGCTGTCCCGCGACTCGCGTAGTCCGCTGGCGCCGACTCGCCAGCCCGCGCGAACTGCTCCGACTCGGGAAGGAATCCCAAGTCGCGCGTCGCCAAGAGATGGGCCCGCACTGCGCCGCGGAAGCGGGCCAGTGTCGCTTGATGGTCGGCAACGCCAGCCAAATTGACAACCTCGTCCGGATCGGTCCGCAGGTCGTAGAGTTCTTCGACGGGCTTGGGCGCGGACCAAAAATGCGACTGCGCGGGCGTGGTCTTGCCGGCTTGGAATAGTTCGTTCCAAACTCGCGTTGTTGGCGTTTCGAATTGATAAGCGACCCGCTGAGCGGGAGATAGTTCAGGGTGGAAATTCCGCAGGTAAACGAAGCGTCCGTCGGTCGCACTGCGCACTAAATCCAACCGCTCGTCCATCCGTCCGCGTTGCCCAAAGAGGAACTCGGGAGCCGCCGTGGCGAACGGGCCCGCGAAGGCGCGTCCCTGCATCGTCGCCGGCGGCTTAATTCCGGCGAGGCTGAGCACGGTAGGCGCGAAATCGACAAAGCCAATGAGCCGCTGGGAGCGTCCGCCCACCTGGTAGTCGCTAGGCGCTAAATGGCGCCAAGCGGGCGGAAAATACACGATCAACGGGACATGCAGCCCCGAGTTGCCCGGCCACCGTTTGTGCCGCGGCATCCCGCTGCCGTGATCGGCGTAATAGAACACGATCGTCTGGTCGGTTAGACCCGCCTCCTCCAACTCGCGGAGTCGATTGCCGGCATCGCTATCCGCCGCCGCCACTTGATCGTAGTACTGAGCCCAGTCCTGCCGAGTCTCCGGGGTATCGGGATGGTAGAAGGGCACCCGCACGCGTTGCGGGTCGGTGATCGCTTTGTGCGGGCGCGTTCGAATCTGGCTTTCATGGCTCTTGGTCGAATTGAAAATCGCGAAAAACGGCTGGCCGGGACGGCCATTTCGCCAATGAGCCCGCGCCGATGACTGATCCCACACTTTCCCCGGTTCGCGAAGGTTGTAGTCCGTCTTGCTGTTGTTCACACAGTAATAGCCCGACTCGCGGAGATACTGCGGATACATGCGCGTGCCCTCGGGCATCGCGACCATCGACCGCATGTGCAGCGCCCCAAGGCTCGCCGGATACATGCCTGAGATGAGAGCCGTACGCGCTGGCGCGCACACCGGCGCCGTCGACCAAACGTGGTCGTAACGCATGCCTCGAGCGGCCAGGGCATCGACGTTGGGCGTCCTTGCCAGTGGATCTCCGTAGCAGCCAAGGTTGGGCCCGTGGTCTTCGCTTGTCAACCAAAGAATATTGGGACGCTTCGACGATGCGCCCGATGCCTCGGCCTGGCCGGCCTCCGGTTCCGCCTTCCGTCCCGTCTTCGGCACGCCCTCCTTTCGTTCCCGCGGCTTCTCGGCTGCGGAAACGCCACTGGCGACAAGCAGCAGGGCGATCCACACGCCTGCGGCAATCACGGCGATTTTGGTCGGGAAAATCGCGACAAACGGCCGACGCGTGACGCACATCGAACAAGCTCTCGGTTAAGAAAGGCATTCAACCGCCGGTCGTCGGCGGCGAACCGCTTGTGGCGGAGTATAACGCATCGGGCATCGGGGTAGCCGTCGCCCTAGGGCCAGTGACGGCAGAGCGGACGACGACGTGGCGAATGGGAAGGCCCCAAGGGGAATACAGCATGGTTAGCGAATGGCCAGGAAGCGAGTCGGACGGATCCGGCGACAACGACGACCCCTTGGCGACCTTTATGAAGCTCGCCTTGCGCGAAGCTGAGCAGGCGCTACGCGAAAACGAAGTGCCCATCGGAGCGGTCATCATGCGTGGCGAACGTGTGCTGGCCGCCGCTCATAACCAACGCGAACAGCTACGCGATCCGACGGCGCACGCCGAAATGATCGCGATTACGCAGGCCGCAGCCGCCATCGGCGACTGGCGTTTGGAGGACTGCGCACTGTTCGTGACGCTCGAACCATGTCCGATGTGCGCCGGCGCGATCTTGCAGGCGCGTATTCCCATCGTCGTCTATGGCGCCCGCGACCCCAAAGCTGGAGCTGTGGATTCGTTGTTTTCGCTCCTGGCCGATCCACGACTGAACCATCGCTGCCAAGTCTTTGGCGGGGTGCTCTCCGACGACTGCGGCCGGATGTTGACGGAATTCTTTCGAGCTCAACGCCGCCTCGGAAAAAAGTGAGCGGCTTCGCCTCCCCCGCAATGCCAGGAGTTACCGCCCACTGTCCCTTGCCCACGCAGCGCGACGTTGTCCGACAAAGCCGTCTAGAAGCTACCCCGTGCCCGGGTCCGATTCGCTTGGCCAGTGAATCAAGCTGGCGGCGGAGCGCAGCCAGACGCAAAGCGTTCGGCTGAGAACATCTCCGCTTCACGAAAAATAAATCAGCATTAAGAATGCTAATCTTTCCCATCCTGCCAGGAATTTAGCCGTGGAAATGCAAGCATCGCTCCGGTAATCACTTAGCGATATTCCGACAGGCCCGATGCGAGGGCCTTCCCGAGCCTTTCCTCGTAGAAGTCGACGAAATTTCCGTCGTGCGCGCCAATTGACGATCCCCCGCTTGGTTGCTAGTCTCGGAAATTCGTCAAGGTTGATTCTGCTGTCGCGAGATATTTGATTTCGTGATGGTTGCGCGGTCGGTGTCTGAGCGGTTTTCAGGCGGAAGACAGGGCGGTGTCTCGGCCATGCACATGAAGGTTTTGAAGGTGTTCTGTGACGTTGTGGGGCTCCGCAGCTTTTCGCGAGCCGCCGACGAAAACGGAATTTCCCAGTCCGGGGCTAGCCAGATGGTACACCAACTAGAAGAGCATTTGGGGGTCCGAGTCTTGGACCGCTCCAAACGCCCCTTCGTGCTCACACCCGAAGGAGTGGTGTTCCACGAAGGCTGCCGCAAGCTGGTCCAGCGGTACTACTCGCTGGAAGAGGAAGTGCGGTCGCTGCACGCGGAGGTTTCCGGCCGAGTCCACGTCGCTTCGATCTATTCGGTGGGCCTGAGCCACATGAACCAGATCGTGCAGATGTTCTTGCGGAAGCAGCCGAAGGCGAATGTCCGCGTTCAGTACCAGCATCCGCAGCGGGTTTACGAATTGGTGGAATCGGACCAAGTCGACTTGGGGTTGGTGAGCTACCCCAAGCCGTCCCGGAACATGCGTGCGACGCCATGGCGGTCCGAACCGATGTTGGTGGTCTGCGCCCCAACGCATCCGCTAGCCGATCGCGAGTCGGTGCGGATTGGCGAGCTGGACGGCATGAAGATGGTCGGCTTTGACGCCGATTTGGAAATCCGCCTGGAACTCGATCGCGAACTGACCGCTCGCGATGTTTCCGTTCAGGTTGTCATGGAATTCGACAATACGGAGACGATCAAGCGGGCGGTGGAAATCGATGCTGGGTTCAGCATCCTGCCCGCTCCGACGGTGGAACGCGAGGTCCGTGCCGGGACGCTGCGGGCCGTCTCCATCTCCGACGTGCGGTTGCAACGCCCGATCGGCATCATCCAACGGAAGGGGAAGGAACTGGGCCAAACGGCGTTTCGCTTCCTCAATCTGCTCATGGAACACTCGAACGCGCCGCCAGGCGCCGCCAGCGGTCCCGAAGATGCGATTGGCGACTCCGGGGGCGACGCCGGCGAGGA
>JBJTOW010000201.1:0-3408 GCA_046074805.1 Planctomycetota bacterium
CGACAAGCAACGCCGCAAGCGACAAGCCTGTACCGCCGTGTGACCGGGCGGCTCGCGCCGCTCCGCTTGTAAGCGGGGCTCATCTGCGATTTCAGCAGCGACAGCCATCCATTGCCGCGTGGCGCGTGGTTTTTGATTTACCACGAATGGCTCGAATCGGACGAATCACGCCATGGCATTGATAAATGCACTGGGGAGTTCGGCGGACACTATGAAGGCCCAGCGTTGGCAAACACTACTTCTTGCGGTCGCTTAGGCCTTTCGGGGCGAAGCGGAGCGACTTAAGGGCGATCGCGCCGCCCATCGGCAAGTCTTGGACGGCGATTCGCAATTGGTGTTTGCCACTGCGACGGACTGTCAAATGGAGGATATCGGTGCGGAATTTGTCCGACGCGCCGGTTGGTTCCACCGCGTTGGCCTTGGGATCCTCGTCGTCCACCTGCAAGGCGAACTGGGCTCCGCGGCTTTCCTCGCTCGCCGCATAGACCAGTTCAACTCGAAAGATGTCCGGTTTCGCGAGCCGGAAACTCCAGACCAACGTTTGCTCGGGGCTGGCCCAGCCGACGACCACCGAGTCATTGCCAACTGTCTCCAGCGTCAAACCGGCCCCTTCACGCTCAGCGGTCGCGGCCGAGAAATGCAGTTCGCCCGTTCCCTCCTGGATCAACTCGACGGCGCCGAACGGGTTGTCGATCGTCGAGTGGGTTGTCTGGCGGCCACTCGTCATGCCGTTGCCAGACTGTTTTCCCGCCGTCGCGCCCACGATCCTCACGCGATCCCCACTGGAGCCGCTGGCGGTATCCATGTCATCAACGGACTCTTCGATCCGGCCATCCCGGTCTCCGAGTCCGGCCGTTTGCTCATCCTGCCGAAACGCTCCGCTGCGAACGATGATCCACATCGCCAGAATTCCACCCACGCCAAGCAGTATTAGCGTTGGCATAAACCAGCTGGAACGAAAGAGCGAGCGGGAATCTTCGAGCGGCGCGCCGTCGATGTCATCCGGCGGCGAGTCTTCGGGAGACGCCGCCGAGTCGCGTGTCGGCCCCGACCGTCGCTTCCCCGTGCCAGTTCGACCCGGCTTGGTCGCGCCGCGCGCCGCCCCGCTCGATCCGCCCGACGCCCGGTCGCGAGTCGTCCGTCGGCCGCGATTCCCACTTCCTGAACTCGGCGGCCCCATGGGCGGTGCATCGATGGGCGGTGCATTGATGGGCGGTGCATTGATGGGTGGTGCATCGATGGGCGGCGAGGCGATCGGTGGCGCCATCGGCAAGTGATCGTGTGGCGGCGGATATGAGGTTGAAGGAAACGGCGGCGCCTGAGGATGTCCAGCGTAAGATGGTGACGGGGCGTACGGTGGTGGCCCCGCATAGGCAGGCGGCATGCCGTAAGGCTGCGGACCGGCGGCATACGGAGAGGGTGCGGGCTGCGGATAACCGAAATGCTGCGTTGCCGCCGGCGGATGATGCGGGCCGATGGACATGGCGGGCGACGCCGGTTCTTCCCAGCCGATCGAGTTGAGCGATTGACGGCCCCGCAGCACCGTGTCGTAGGACGCCTTGGATTGAATATCCAGCAGACACAGACGAGCGACGGAGATCTCCTTGAGCAACCGTTGCGTGTACACCATCCGCGGTCCCGACTGATAACGGCGGATCTCGGCCATCCGTTCGTCAGAGGCGGCCTCGATTCGCCGCGGGTCGGACTCGAAACGAGACAACCCCAGCAGTCGGTAGTGGTCCGGCGGCTGTTCCTGCGGCGGAATTCCCAGCCAGTTCAGGTAGGGATCGAAAACTTCGTCCATCATGGGCGGTGTGTTCCGAAAGCGTTGGCCGCAAGGGATTCAAAGGCGGTTCGTCTGGCCCAGGCCGCAAGTCGAGCGGACATTATCGGCGAATCAACTGGATGGCATCGGCGACGACGTGTCCGTCGGTGTCGTCGTTCGACAAGGTAAGAACGACATGGTCGCCCGCTGCCCAATGGAATTTTCCCAACGACACAAACCGTTTGTCGATGGTCGGGGCCTTGCGCTGATTGACGGTCTGCCGCGACTCGCCATCGCGATGGTGGACAACCACCGGCGAGTTCGTCGCGCGATTGGGGTTGGCCGTGTAGGCGAAACGCAGCTCATATTCGCCAGCCTCCGGAATCTTCGCGGAGAATCGCAACCGGCACTTCCCTTTCCGTTCGTTGCCGTCGTGCGAATAGCCGTGGCCAATGAATCCACCGACAGAGCCGCTAACCGCCCAAACGCCTTCCGCCTTCGCGTCGGCGTCGTCGACGACGATCCCGGCAAGTTGTTTGGGATCGAGGCCGGTCGGGGCGGGCTTGATCCATTGGAGCACTTGGCCGTCCGCGAGCAGTTTGGCGGACAGCGCCGGATAGTCAACGCGTTGCACGGAGACATTCGCGTCAAGCGACTGGCAGGCGGCGGTGGCGGCCGATTGCCCGGGGACCATGAACACCGGTTCCATACGGATCGAGCCGTAAGCGATATGGGACGCGGCCAACGCGACGGGCACAAGCAGATTGCCACACTCTTGTTCCCGCGGAACCAGCGAGCCATAGCCGACCGGATATGGCGGAAACCCGCCGACCTGGACATCGCCTTCGTTTCGCGCGTGGCCGCTTGCGTCGACGTAACGCTGCGTGTTGTGTGAATCCATTGTGTAGGCGGCCAGTCCTACCGGGTCGGCGGCGACCTGCCGACCTTGGCAATGATGTTGCGTCATTACGTGATCGCAGACCATTCGGCGGCCTTCGCGCACATAGATTTGATGCGACCAGCCGCCATGCTCGGGGAATTCATCGCGGCAATTGCCCCAACGGCCGACTTCCTGGCGGATCTTCGCGGGAACTCGCGGGTGATTGGCAAGCGTCCACATGAGTCCACGTTGGTAGAACAAATGTTCCTGGAAAATCCGCTCGCGGGTCGCGTAATCGGCTTCGGGCCAGTCGTAGTTTTTGCCAAGGTTGTCGGTGGAGAAGCCGAAGTTGTTGTTGACGTCCGTCTTGCGATTGGGCATCAAGAACAGACTCCAGGGTGTCCGAGTTTCTCCCGCCTCGAAGTTGCGGAAAAGCAGCTCGTATCGCAGTTCGTCGTAGCCAGCTGGCTTTTCGAAAGGAATCCGGTTCGCCTCGACATCGGTCACGCACATGCGAAAGTTGTACGCCTGCACGCGGCGGTCCCCGGAGCCATCCGGACCGGGCGGGCCGGCGACCACGCCCGGCAACAGGCCGCTCGACGGATCTACCGGCTTGACGTATGGATCAACGCCCGGTTGCAGTTGATGCTTGATCGCGTTGGCGACTTGGACGCCGTTCAGCGTCTCGCCATAAACGGCGTTCGCCTCTCGACCCACGTGGTAGGACACGCCAGCTCGAGCCATCAAATCGCCTTCGTAAGTG
>JBJTOW010000202.1:0-5462 GCA_046074805.1 Planctomycetota bacterium
CCGTGTCGCATCGGTGTACTCGGCCCGGTCGTCCACAATCCACACCGCGAAATCCAACTCGGAGGCCATTTCGGCCACCGCTTTGCCCACGTGTCCGCCGCCTACGATCACCAGCCGACATCGCGGAAGGATCGGTAGATAGGCGACACCGCGAGTCGCGTAGGGGCGCGGTCGGCCCGCGATCGGCCGCAGCGTCTCGGCCACTCGATCGGGAAACGCCTCGAGGCCGACCAAAACGGTTTCGCCCTCATTTTCAGCAGATCCCATCGCGAGGCTTAACGCCGCCACAGCTCGATCGCGGGAATCGAACAGAAAGAGCGATGGAGCCGCCAAGCCACTGGCTTCGGCGTCGAAGACGGCGGCCTCGGTGACGCCGTCGCCGCCACCGACCTGCCGAGCTAAGCGGGTGAAATAGCCCCGTGCGGCGTCGCCCACGACTGGCCAAATCACAACCGACATCCGGCCACCGCAGATTAATCCGTCGTCCCAGCCGTAGTCGCTGTCGAGCTGAAAGGCGGCGATCAGGGGCCGGGCGGCGTCGATCGCGCCGATCGCCCGTCGCTTGACTTCCGCTTCAACGCACCCACCACCCAGCGTTCCAGCCTGCGAGCCGTCCGGGAACACGAGCATCGTCGCGCCCGCCTTCTGCGGCGTTGAACCACGGGTCTCCACCAAGCGGCAATAGGCGAACGGCCGAGCGGCGGCGACGGCCGATTCGAGCTGCGGCACCAAATCGCGCATCAGACCGGTTCCATTACCTGCAACACCGTGCGGATGACCATGTCTTTCACCCGAGGACGATATTCAACCATGTGCGGCGCGATTAGGTGCGCCCGCAGATCGTCGAGCGTCGCCCACTGCTCAACCACCGTCACCGTGTCGGGCCGCAATGGCACCTGCGCCGCCAACCCGGTTTCCACATCGACGGCGGGTCCATACAGCAAACAACCCTTCTCGGCATGCACCAGCGGCACAATCCGATGGAACTCGCGGAGGAAATCCGCTCGCTTCCCAGCCTGCAATTCGATGGTCGCGATCACATGAATCATGAATACCCCAATCCCCCGTTCGAACCGTAAACCGGGCTTGCTCGAATCGATTCAGTCCCGTGTCGATCCACTGCCGTGTCGATCATTCGGCGAGCCACTTACTTAGCGCGTTTCGCCCGTCCGCTGGGAGACTTGTCGCCGCCACGCTTGCCGCCGACAGACTTTTCATGCGTAAACTTTCGCTTGGCGGAGTTGCCGTGACTGGACTTGCCGCTTTCGGCGGGCTTCTTCGTGGTCCGCTTGGTGATCGCCGGAGCAAGCACGGCGGGCAAACCCAAAGCTTGGCGTTCGCCCGCTTCCAACAACTGCTGGCAACGTTCGGAGTCGCGGTAATACTCCCGTCGCTCCAGCAAACTGGCGGCGTCCTCGTCCAGCACCACGCAGACAAGCGGATGCCATTGCAACGCGGAAGCGGTGTTGCTGGCGGTCAGCGGCCCTTCCACCATGCCTCGAATCGCTTCGGCTTTGCCGCGGCCAGTCGCGACCAACAGGCATTGACGGGCATCGAGGATCGTTCCCACGCCCATGGTCACGGCCAACCGAGGCACCAGGTCTTCGCTGCCGAAAAATCTCGCGTTGTCGCGGATTGTCTCTCGGACAAGAGATTTCAGACGAGTGCGACTGGCGAGCGACGAGCCGGGTTCGTTGAAGGCGATATGGCCGTCGGCTCCAATTCCGAGCAGTTGCAGATCGATGCCGCCGGCGGCGAGGATTCGCGATTCGTACTCGGCGCAGGACACGTCAAAGTCCGCCGCGAGGCCATCGGGCACGTGAGTGCGGCCTGGGGCTACGTTGACATGGTCGAACAACTGCCGCTGCATGAAAAACCGGTAGCTCTGCGGATGTTCAGGACCAAGCCCCGCGTACTCATCGAGGTTGAAAGTGGTGGCCCGCGAGAAATCGAGCCCCTCCTCGCGGTGCATTCGGATCAGTTCCTGGTACGTGCCGATGGGGGAACTTCCGGTGGCAAGCCCGAGCACGCACGACGGCTGGCGACGGAGCAACGCGGCGATCACTCCAGCCGCTCGGCGGGCGACGGCTCCGCTATCCTGTTCGATGATGACCCGCACGATCGTCCTCCCGCATCCGATTGACCCCATCCGCTTGACCCGCACGAACGGAGAACGTGGGTTTTAGAGCAAAATCGGCGGAAAACCAACCGCCCTACCGCGGACTCGACTTGTCTTGGACCCCGGGGTTGGCGATATACTCCCGCCCGCTCCGGCGTCCGCCGGGTTCAGTTGGTAACAAGGAGGTTCGGCCATGCGTTCGATCGCGATCATCAATCAAAAGGGCGGTGTCGGCAAAACAACCACGGCGGTCAATCTGGCGGCCGCATTGGCGGAAGCTGGCCAAAGGGTCTGCCTGATGGATCTGGACCCGCAATCCCACGCGTCGCTGCATTTGGGCGTCACGCTCGGTGAAAACGACCTGTCCATCTATGACGTTTTGACGGGTGATGCGTCGCTGGCCGACGTGCGACGGAAGATTTCCGAGCGTCTCTCGATCGTTCCAGCCCATCTCAATTTGGCGGCAGCCGAAATGGAGCTCGCGGGCGAGGTTGGCCGGGAGGTGATTCTCCGCGACAAGCTGTACCGGGACCTGCAGGAAGAAGCCGGCTCGGCGTTCGACTTCCTTATTGTCGATTGTCCGCCGTCGCTTGGCGTGTTGACGCTGAACGCCCTCACCTCGGTCGACGAGGTGTTCTTGCCGTTACAACCGCACTTTCTGGCGCTCCACGGCCTCAGCAAGCTGCTGCGTACGATCGAAATTGTCGCTAGCCGCCTCAATCCAACTTTGCGGCTTACCGGCGTCGTCTTGTGCATGTTCGAATCGGCCACCCGACTGGCGTCCGAAGTCAGCAGCGACGTCGAAGACTTCTTCAAACGCCCTTCGCAGTCGAATTCCGTTTGGTCCAAGGCGCAAATGTTCTCCACGCGGATCCGGCGGAACATCCGGCTCGCCGAGGCCCCCAGCTTCGGTCAATCAATCCTGGAATACGCTCCGCAATCCCATGGCGCCGAGGACTACCGGCAATTGGCCAGAGAGATGCTGGGCCTACCCACCTCGAACGTCGGAAAGCCGGCCACCGCGACAACTTTGACTGCGGCAAACTAATGCTTCGTCCAAGCTAAACATTGAGGCAAGGTCTCGGCGTTGTGCCGAACCACACTGCGGAGGCGGCAAGATCGTCGCCCCATCCGTCCTCCGCCGCCTCGTCGCGCATTCTGCCACAATCGGCGATATCGCTCGCACTCACCCAATAGTCGCAACCCGCTCGCGGCGTACGATCGAGTCTCAATACACTTCTGGCATCGCCCGTCTTCGCGGTGTTGCCGGCTCCGGACGCAATGGTTGTGAGCGTTTTGCCGTAGACGGCAACGCGCGATTGTGCCGCAGGCTTCGCCTATACGCCGCGTTTCACCTCTGACGATTCTTTCGCGAACCTCGGTCGCGACGGGAAAGCCATGGAACGTGGTCATCCCGGCGAGGCCAGTGTGGCTCTTTTATCGCGATCGCATCTCTTGACGCGGCCGCGAGCATTGTCGGGTTCGCAATTCTTGGCACAGTGGCAATCGGTGCAAGGGAAACGCCGCTCGGACCGACAGCGACCGCTGGCGCGGTCGCGTCGGAGACGCATGACGTCCGCTCTGTAAGCTGCTTGACAGCTATGCGGCGAGTGGCGGAAAGTCGCCGCGAAACAGCTGTTCCGCAAACGCTCGTGGCGACCACAAACGACGGTTCACGGGGTGCTGCCTCCCTTAGCGAATGCAACTTCGCGAATCTTAGATTCCCTTTTGCGATTCTCGTTTTGGGAATATGGCCGCGTCGCTAGCGGACGATTGCTTATTGCACGCGAGAGAGGGTCGGCGCGGAGCCGGGTGTAGATCGCCCGTGAACTTCGCCGCGCTGTTGCTTCCTCCACTCGCCCGCGTCCGCGTTCTCTTTAGCGCGGCCGCTAACGGATTATTCTGATCTTGCAAAGGAGTCTCTCGATGAGAAGGCTATTCGGCCCACGGTCATTCTGCGCGCTGTGGGCATTGTTTGTCGCGGCGCCCGTCGCCGCCCAAACCTATAACGTCCCCGGTTCCGCGGCGGTTGTCGCCCCGCGGTCGTCCTCTTACGACTTCGGCTTCGCCACCCCAGCCGCGCGTCAGGTCAGCCACAGCGACGACCAAGCCCCGCAAATGCTCGAACCCGAATATGTCGGGGCCGCCTACCATGGCCAGCAAGGCCAAGTGCCTACGCTAGCGCTCGAACCAAAGCCGGCCCCGGCTGAAGAATCGAGCCCTTATCAAGAAGCAATGAAAGATGGCTGGGACTCCTGCACATCATGCCTGCCCGCTCCCCGCTGGTTCGGCTCGGCCGGCGCCGTGGCGTTCAGCCGCGCGGACCGCGACTTTATCATCACGTGCAATTTATGCGAAGTGGACACGACCGTTCCGCAAAATCCATCGCTGCGTTACAACGAAGCCGACATGCCGACGATGCTTGGTCCTCAAATCTCGTTAGGCCGCTACTTAGGATGCAACGGCTGCTTCGGCATCCAGGCGACTTATTGGGGGCTTTATCCAGGTGCTCAAACAGCCGAGATTGAACAGGCTGGCGAACCGCTCAGGAGCCGCTTCAACTGGGGCGGACTTGAAGTGTGCGGCGTACCGTTGACGAACCTGTTCGACAACGCCGACCGTTACGCCATCACCCGCGACTTTCGCGTTCACAATTTCGAACTCAATCTACTCAACTTTTCCCATGGCTACGGTAACGGCTGCGGCAGCCAGTGCGGACCGGGCAACAGTTGCGCACCAAATTTCCGCTACAACTTCCTACTCGGATTCCGCTACATGGACTTCCGTGAAGGCTTCCTGTTCTACGCCCACCACACCTCGACGAACCCCGTCGGCGAGAATGAATTGTTCTACAACGTGGACGTGCAGAACCAACTCGCGGGTTTCCAAATCGGCGGTCGCACCGACTATTACCTAACGTGCAACCTGTCGGCGTTCGCGTCGGCAAAGGGGGGTGTGTACGGCAACCGGATGAGTCTGCAACAGGCTCTGCGTGACTGCAATGGCAACACTGCAGTGATTTCGGAGGGCGAGAACATCAACGAGCGATTCGATATCAATTCGACCCGTACCAATGTCGCGTTTTTGACCGAGTTCGCTCTCGGAGCCAACTATAAGATCACCGATTGCTGGAGCGTTTACGCAGGCTACCAAGTCGTGATCGCGACGGGCGTTGCGGAAGCGAACGACCAGATTCCGTCGCAGTTCCAGTATCTGGACGAAGCGAGCAGCATCAAGAATGACGGTTCGCTGATTCTGCACGGAGCGTTCCTTGGCGCTTCGTACAACTACTAACTTACATGGATTGGGAAGCGGCTTGTGGGGCTCGAGACGCGTTAAGACC
>JBJTOW010000203.1:0-8659 GCA_046074805.1 Planctomycetota bacterium
TTCAAGAACGTCGGTATTGGCCGTGAAACGAGCAGCCTGATGTTGATGGTCACTCCGCGGATCATCATCCAGGAAGAAGAGGAACGCAAACTGGGGATCGACTTGGGCTCGTAACGTCCGCGAATCGGACGCCACGTCGAGAGAAGGAGCCGCCGCGCGGGCCACAGCCCAGCGGCGGCTTTTTTCGTTTATGGAGCGTCGATCGCGCCCCGATTGGCAGCCAACCAGTGGAAGTGGTACCGTCACGGTCGCGACAACCATCTGAATCGCCCACTAGCCAATCAGTCCCGGAAACCGCCCCGCTCGACCCTCTTTCCCTTCGCTGACAACCGACAACTGCCAACCGACAACTGCCAACCGACAACTGCCAACCGACAACTGCCAACCGACAACTGCCAACTCGACAACTCGCGCCCAAGGAATCCCCGCGTGCTGTATCTGACCGAGGACGATGTGACACGGCTCATCGACATGCCCACAGTGCTGGGGATCGTCGAACGGGCTTTTCTAGGACTAGCGCGGGGCGAGGCGGACAACGTGCCGCGAATGCGGGCCCAATCGCGGGGGATCACGCTGCACTCGATGTCGGCGGCGGCCAGCTACCTGGGGTTTTCCGGTTGGAAAAATTACACAACGACCCCGCAAGGAGCTCGTTTCGTGGTCGGGCTGCATGAAAACAGCTCGGGACGTTTGGTCGCTTTGCTGGAAGCCAACCGGCTCGGACAAGTTCGCACGGGCGCGGCGACGGGCGTCGCTGTGCGGTATCTATCCAGCCCCGACACCGACGAGATTGGGTTGTTCGGCACGGGGTGGCAGGCGGAATCCCAGCTGGCGGCCGTCGCGGCGGTGCGTCCGCTGAGACGCGCGGTGGTCTACAGCCGCTCGGCCGAACGTCGCGAGGCGTTCGCTCGAAAAATGTCCGAGCGTTTCATGCTCGAAGTGGCGCCGGCGGCGAATGCGCGTGAGGCGGTCGAACGATTGCCGTTGGTGGTGACCGCCACGACGAGCGCGACGCCGGTGTTCGACGGCGAATGGCTCGCGGACGGCGCGGTTGTCTGCGCCGTTGGCTCGAATTGGCTGCACAAAGCGGAATTGGACGCGACCGTTTTCCGTCGAGCGACACGGGTCGTATGCGATAGTGTGGCGGCCTGTCGCCATGAGGCGGGCGACATGGCCGCGGCGCTTGCGGAGGAAGTTTTTTCCTGGGAAAGGGCCGAGGAGCTATCGCGGGTGGTGGAAGCTGGAATTTCCGCTCAGACGCAATCCCTGTCCCCATCGCAAAGCGGTGACCGGTCGGGCGTGACGGTGTTCAAATCAGTCGGGCTGGCGATCGAGGACTTGGCGGTTGCCGTGCATCTGGTCGCGCAGGCACAATCGCAGCGGGTTGGGATCGTTTTGCCGGTGGAAGAGGGAATGCGCGGCCTGCCGCCGATGCGGGTGTGACCGAGTTGTCGCATTCAGCGACGGACTGGAAGTCCGTCGTACAAGGAAGGCAGCGACGGACTGGAGGTCCGTCCTGCAAGGAAGGCGGCGACGGACTGGGAAGTCCGTCGTACGAAGTGTGGCTGTGAGATTTCAAAAAGCGTTGGCGATTGCCCCTCTCTCCGCCCCGAAGGGGCAGCGTCAGCCATAGCCCAGGGCAGAGCGACACGACGCAGCTGTGGAGCGCCGCCCTGGGTTAACGTCGGCTCTACTACTACTGCTACTACGCCACGCCACGACGCTACGCCAGAATCTCTCGAATGGGCTGGCCTCCGTGCGCGATCGGAACGGGCCGCCCTGTCGGGTCGGGAACCGCCATGCCGGGATCTATCCCGAGTGCTTGGTAAACCGTGCAGCAGACATCCGACGTGCTCACAGGCCGGTCCTTCACGTACGCCGCCTGCGCATCGGATTCCCCGTACACCGTGCCGCCTCGGATTCCGCCGCCGAAGAAGACGGTCGAATAACAGTGAGTCCAGTGGTCGCGGCCGGCATTGCCGTTTATCTTGGGAGTGCGGCCCATTTCGCTCGTGACAAGCACGAGCGTTTCGTCCAGCAAACCGCGGGCATCCAGATCCTCCAACAACGCGGTCAATGTCTGGTCGAAGTGCGGCAGTTTGTTGTCGCGAAGGATCGCGAAATTCTTCGTGTGCGTATCCCAGGCGTCGTAGTCCACCTTTACGCGATCCCAAAACAAGTCCCACGTCACGTTGACGAACCGCACACCCGACTCGATCAACCGCCGCGCGATCAGAGTGCTGTGGCCGAACAATGTTCGTCCATAGCGTTCCACCAACTTCGAATCTTCGGAACCCAAGTCAAAGGCCGCTCGCGTCTGCGAACCGACCAACATGCTGAGCGCCTGGCGTTTCGAGCGATCATGCAGATTCATCGCCCCGCTACCGTTACCGCTACCGCCACTGCCCCCACCGGCGGTGTCGACGCGCGAACCGAGCGTTTCGAGCCGACGCCATTCGCTGTCGAACTGTTCGAGCAGTCCGCGACGCGAGGCGAACCGATCGACCGTCAGATCGGCGGGCAACTGACTGTTGGCGATGAACGGCATCCCGCGGACAACTCGCGGTTGCCCCGGTAGCGGTGGCGGAGCCGACTCGTCGCCGAACGGTTGGCATTCGGTGAAGAGCGGATCGCAGCGGCGGCCCAGGAATCCGCAGTACGGGCCGGGGCGGCGGATGTTCTGCCCCCACCCCAGGTAGCACGGCAGATAAACGTAATCCGGCAAATCCCGGGGGACGCCGCCTGCCTGCCTCAAGTACTCGCACACCGATCCCATACTCGGCGGATAACTTGATTTCGTTGTCGTGATGTCCGGTAGAAGTTGTTCCAGCCCCGTATAGCTGGGCAACGTGTTGTGGCAACCGGCGGCATGGTTCAGCGAGCGGACGATCGCGGCGCGATGCATCCATCGAGCCGTCTTGGGGAGCAATTCGCCGATGCGGATACCGGCGACGTTCGTATCGATCGGCTGGAACTCGCCGCGGACCTCGCGTGGCGCGTTCGGCTTCAGATCCCACATGTCCTGGGTGGCGGCGCCGCCAAGCAGATACAGCACGATGACGTTCTTCGCGCGGGCGCGGCCGCTGACGCCTCCCAACGTCTCCGCTCGCAAGAGCTCGGGTAGTCCAAAGCCGCCCAGCGCCGTCAAGGTGCCCGCCGCCAAGGTTTCCCGTCGAGTGACCCCATCGCAGCAACGCCGCGGACTTCCGAGCATCCTGAGCATGGCGACTTCTCCAGTGGTCTTGCGGCTCGAATCGCCTTGCGGCTCTGCAGACAGTTACCGCTGCTGTTCCGCATCGGAGGCCGATAGTTCGCCGGCCAGTTTCTGGTCTTTGACATTCCACACGGTGACTCGTCCCGTGTAATCCCCGACGATCGCTCGCTCGCCGTCACTGCTGAAGACGACGCGCATCGGCAGGTCGCCAAAGCCGTCGAATTTCGCGGCCTGCGTCCCATCCGCTTTCCAAAGCCGCGCCGAGCTATCGCGGCCAACGCTGGCGAACATCCCGTTCATCGCGTACCGAACCGAGAGCACGCCCGGCAGCTTATTTCGCGGCGACGGCGCGCCTCGCCCGGCGGTGGCTGGATTCGCCGCATGGGCGTTGATCGAACGGGTTGGAAAGCCATCTTCGGCGTACCACAGAATTATTCGCCCGTCCTCACTCGCGGTGGCAAGCATCTGCGAGTCGGCCCGCCAACTCATATCGGTGATCGATTCGCGATGGTCGCCCAGCGTGAACACAATCCCGCCCGTCGCCGCTTCCCAAATAAAGGCTCCGCCGTTGCGATCGCCGGACGCCAACAGTTCGCCGTCAGGACTAAACTCAATCGCTGTGATCCAGTCAGTGTGCTTCTTGAGCTTGTATCGCATCTCGCCGGTCGCCGTGTCGAAGACTTTGACGAGTTTAGAGGAGCCACCGAGCGCGACCAGTTGGTGGTTCGCGCTGATGTCGGCGGCCAGAACCGCGTCGGACTCATCGCCAATCTCGGCGATCCGCTTTCCGGTTTCGACGTCGAACAAAACCACCTTGCCATCCGCGGCGCCGCGTCCGCCAGCCGCGAGCAACAATTTGCCGTTGCGACTGAATTTCAGGACGTACGGGATCCGTTCGGGGAAGGCGAGGTCGCCAACCTTTTCAAGCGAATCGGTGCGGTGGAGCGAAATCCGTTCGTGGCCAGCGATGGCTACAAGCGGTGCCCATGGACTGGCGGCCAACGCGGTCACCGGATGAGGACGAGCCGTTTTGCCGAGCGAAGCCGGCGGCAGCGATTTCGGCATGGGAGGCGGCCCCTCGGGCTTGCCGATGGAAACCGCCGCGATGTCGACATCGACCTTTCGCGAGAGATTCTTCGCCGCTCCAGCCGCCGTGTCGGGCGCTCCCAACTCGATCCAGCGTTTGATCGAAATCAATTCCAGCTCGGGGATCCGCGGTTGCCGCGGCGGCATCACCGGCTCGTCCAGGTGCGCAACGACTCGATAAAGCAAACTTTGATCAGGCTTGCCGGGCGAGATCGCTTCGCCACTCGCGCCGCCCGCCATCAGTGACTGATAGGTCATTACGTTCAGATCGGAGGTGGCCTTGTCCGGATTGTGGCAGTTCCCGCAGTGCTTCCGCAGGATCGGCAACACATGGTCCTTGTAGGTCACAACATCCTTCGGGGCCGGCGCTGCTGGGGCCGGCGCTGCTGGGGCCGGCGCTGCTGGGGCCGGCGCCTGGGCACAAGTTGGCGTCGAGTTCGACGCCATCCATAGCGGCGCCACGAACAGCGTCGCGATCGCCAGGGAACGATGAAGCTGCAACTGGTCGATGCGCCGTCGCATGGGGATCCTCGGCCGCGAGCGGTTAGTGGTTGAAAGCGAACTCGGTGGAATTGAACAAGCCCCACAAGATGTCGGCGTAGACGAGATTGTGGGTCTGTCCTTGGAAACGCTGACGCGAGGCGGCCAATTGCCGTTCCGCGTTCGCCATTTGCTGCCTCAACGTTTCAAGCGCGGCTTCCTCCTGGCCATCGTTCATCAGCTTTTCGTAATCCGCCTTGAGCTTGGCGAGCAGCTCTTCCAGTCGGCGATAGGACACATCGGCCCGAGCTTGAAGAGCGGCTAGTTCCACAGCCCGGTTGGGGTCGGACGATTCGCTGTTGACGATGTCTTCCAGCTTTCGAACTTCATCCGCGGTCGGCTTGCGGCTCAAGACGCGGACATACATTTCGGTGATGATTTCGGCGGTCGATTTCTTCTCTTGCAGCAGCGTCGGGATCAAGCGGCTGGCGGCGATCTTCTGGGTGACGGTGTCGCCGTTGACCAAGTGCAACGCCTGCGAAAGATTCGCTTCGCGGTTGACCTCGCATGAACAGGCGCTTTCCCGCGGAGCCCGTCCGAAAGTTGTGAGGAAGTAGTTGGAGAGGCTGCCGGAATACAGCTGCACAGCCCGAGTGCCAGGCGGCGATTGCGGGAATCGATCTTCGGTGCCGGTCACCCGCGTGATCACGTCGAGCAGGACTTCCGCGCGGAGTCTGCGTACGTAGCCGTGGGAGAAGTAGGCGTCGTCGAGCTCATTGGTTGGGTTGGTCGCCGACGAGAGTTGGTAGGTGCGGGAGTTGCAAATATCGCGAATCAGCTTCTTCTTGTCGAAACCGTATTCGGCCAGTTTCAGTCCGATGGCGTCGAGCAACTCTTTGTTGCTGGGCGGATTGCTGATCCGCACGTCATCGACCGGTTCGACAATGCCGCGGCCGAAGAAGTGGGCCCAAATGACGTTCGCCATCGTCTGGCGGAACGCCTCGTTTTCTCCGGACGTTAGCCATGCGGCCAACGCTTGTCGCGGATCCTTGCCGTCGACTTCCGGTTCGGCTCCACCCAGTTCCTTGGGCTTCATGCGTCGGCCATCCACAGGATGCTCGACCGTGTTCGCCGAGTTGTTGTTGTAGACGATGACCTCGCGGCCTTCGACGCCGCGTTTCATGTTCACGCCCGCGAAGAAGCTCGCGAAGCCGTAGTAGTCGTCCATCGTCCAGCGGTCGAACGGGTGATTGTGGCACTGCGCGCACTGAATCCGCGTGCCGAGAAACACCTGCGCGATGTCTTCGGCCGTCTTCAGCGGCGTCAAACGCTCCGCCGCCGTATACAAGTTCGACGTGGGCGACTTGAGGTTGCTGCCGCTGCCGGTAATCAGATCGGCCACGAAGGCGTTGATTGGCCGATTCGCCGCCATTTGATCGCGAACCCAAGCGGAGTAGGTCCACATCGCCTTAGCGTCGCGACCGTACTGCGGCTGGTTGTTGACCGCGCGGATCCGAAGCAACTCACCCCACTTCATCGCCCAGATGTCGACGAACTCGTCGCGGTCCAGCAACTGGTCGATCAGCTTTGATCGCTTCAACGGATCGGCGTCGGCCATGAACCGATCGAATTCCTCGCGCGAAGGCGGCAGGCCGATCAGATCCAAATACACGCGGCGTAGGAACATCTCATCCGAGCACAACTCGGATGGAGCCATGTGCAACTTGCGCAGCTTGTCGAACACCAAGGTGTCGATGTAGTTGTGGGTTGGAGTTTCCGGCCAGGCGAAGCGATCGTCGGTCGGCAGCACGATGACTTCCGAGCCGACGGTGAATTTGTTGAATCGCGCGAAGACGAAGGCGCCGCCTCGGCCATTTCCCTTCACCATGCCGTCTTTGCCGATCGACGCCACCGATTCGTTGTTCGACATGAACAGCGCCAACCGGCTCACGTCGCGGATGGAACCGTCTGAGTACCGCGCCATCACAACCGTGCGCTGTGAGGTGGCGTCGCCGCCGAACACCATCTTGGGCGGAACAAGTTCAATGCCCAACGGCTCGGGCGTCGCTCCTGAATCATCCGGCGCGCCGGCCCGCAGCCAGGCCATCACGGTCTTGTAGTCCTCGTGCTGCTCGTCAAACAACTGACCACCCGTGTGCGCCACAGAGCCGGTCGCCTTTTCGAGCAACAGGCTCTTTTCCGGCGCCGCGAGGTCCAGACGGCGGCCAATTATCTGCCGCGTCAAACGGAAATAGTCGCCCGCCGGATCGTAGCCGAAGAGCGAGAGCATGAAGCCGTCTTTGCCCCGCGCCGAACCGTGGCAACTGCCATTGTTGCAGCCGTGCTTCATAAAAATCGGCATGATGTCCAGTCGGAAACTGATCGGACGCGCGCTTCCGGATTGTTCGACCGCCACCGGAATCTCCGCCGACGCTTGGCCATGGCGAACGACAAGTTTCGTCGTGCCATCCGCCATGCCGCGAACCGAGGCGCCATCAAGCACCGAAAGTTTCGCATCCGCGATCGTCAACTGCGCTTCGGCGGTCACATCACGCGTTGTGCCCTCCGAATCAACCCATTGCACGACCAACGACTGACGATCCCCTTGGCCCCGCAAACGCAACTCGCGGGGAAAGACCGCGAGCGCCCCTGACCCGCCTTTTCCCCTCGACGCGTTTGTCGCCGCCTGTTTCGCCGGCGGAGGATCGGCTTGAGCAGTGGCGGGGCCATTGTCGAGCGGGCAGCGGAATCCCACAGCGAAGCCAATGGCGAAAACCGTGGAGACCAGCAGTCGGCGGCCGCGAGTGCTTGTCCGTGCAACAGCGAAAAACGTGCTCATGGCGATCTTCCAGCGAACAGTGAAGCGGAGTGGCTTGGTGGGCAGGGCTGCTCAGACGAAAGGAGGGATTTGTCAGGCGAGAACGACTCGGATGGAGATACAGACTCGAACAAACTACTTCGCGCGCGCCACGCCCCGTTCCACGTCAACGCGCAGCGTGCCCGAGCCGCAAAGTTGGCGGACCGTTTGGCCATCCTCGATAACGGACAGGTCAAGCGTCAGGCCTTGATAGCTGCCCACAAGGCACTCGTCCGTCGCCCGCAACGTGAACGTGACTTCCTTCGACTCGGTCGTGATTTCCTGGAATGGCTCGACGAGTTGAATGCCCCGTGGCAAGCGAGCCAGCGTCGCTTTCGCGGTTCCTTCGAATGGCCGCAGTGCGTTGAGTTTCACGGTCAGCGGCGCCGTTTTGCCGCGTTCGATCGACGAGCGAGCGAAACGCGCATCGACATGTGGCTCAGCCACCGTCAACTGAAACGGCGTGCTAGCGACATACGATCGATTGGAATTGTCGTAATAGCCGGGGCGTTCGCCGCCGCTGACCGCTGTGAGCGTCACCAAATTGGGACCGGCGACCGCGTTCCGCGCCGCGCTCAACAGGTATTCGCCTTCCGACTGACCGGAGCGAATCGTGATCGGCGTTGCGCCGGTAACGCCGCTCGGTCGCCATTCCATGCTGACCGTCACCGGTCCGTCGAAACCGGAGTCGCGCACCACGCGGAATTTGAGCGTCATTTCGCCATTCTGAACAAGCGCCGACTTGGGCTGCTCGACATCCAAATGGAACGGCACGGGTTGCGTTACCGCGAGCGGCAAGCGATCGAGCACCGTATGCAAATAGAAATCGTTGTTTCCATACTGGTTCATCGCGATCACTTGGCGGAAGCCGCTGGCGATCGCGGATGGAACGGTGCTGGCGTCGCCGCCGCCAGTTCCGGCGGAGCTGTCCGCAACCGGCCGCGCGACGATTTCGATCAGCTTTCCTTGCGTGCGAGTGCCAGGGGCCGCTTCGAATACCACGGGAACCCGCGGCGTCGACG
>JBJTOW010000204.1:0-9328 GCA_046074805.1 Planctomycetota bacterium
GATTAGTCTCGTCTTGGCGATGATCCTGAATGCCCATGCCGCCGAATCACTCGACGAGAAGGAGATCAAAAACAGTCTGGGGATGAAGCTCGTGTACATTCCGCCGGGCAAGTTCACGATGGGCTCGCCCGAGTCGGAGCCAGGCCGTGAGGCTCAAGAGGTTCAGCACGAGGTCGAATTCACCAAGGGGTTTTACCTGGGAGTGCACGAAGTCACCGTCGGCCAGTTCAAGCAGTTCGTGCTCGATACGAAGTTTCAAACCGACGGCGAACGCGATGGCCAAGGCGCGTACGGCATCAACGAGGCAGGCAAGATCGAAGAGATGCACGCTCGGTTCACTTGGAAGAGTCCCGGGTTCGAGCAGACCGACGGTCATCCGGTCGTCAATGTTTCTTGGAGCGATGCCAAAGCATTTTGCAATTGGCTCAGTGAAAAGGAGCAGAAGACCTACCGCTTGCCAACCGAAGCCGAGTGGGAATACGCCTGTCGCGCCGGCACGAAGACGGCGTACGTGCATGGCGACGATCCCGAAGGCCTGATGGCGACGGGCAACGGAGCCGACGCGACCGCGCGAGCCAAGTATCCCGGTTGGTCGATCGGCATCCAGGCGAAGGACGGCCATGTGTTCACCGCCCCCGTGGGCCAATTCAAGGCGAACGCGTTCGGTCTGTTCGACATGCACGGCAACGTGTGGGAGTGGTGTGAAGACTGGTACGTGCCGAACAGCTATTCGAACGAAAAGCAAGTCGATCCCACCGGGCTGGCGACGGGAAAAGCCAAAGTGCAACGCGGCGGCGGCTGGTCGAGCGACTTCAAGCGTCTGCGTTCCGCCGCCCGCGTCGGCCGGGATTCGGTGGCCTATCGCGGTTGTTACCAGGGCTTCCGCGTGGCGCTCGATCCGCAGGCCCGCGACGAACGTGCCGCGAAGTCCAATCCCCAAGTCATCGCGGCGCGTGATGCCAAACTCGACAAGGAGTTCGAATACCTCGTCTTCGATCTTGGCCAAGGAGTTGAGTTCAAGTTGGTGAAGGTGAAAGCCAAAGGGCGGACCTTTCGCATCGGTTCGTCGAAGCAGGAGCAAGAGGCCGTGGCTGCGAAGTATTTCGACGGTAAGCGGCCCGACAAACTTTTGCTGGAAGACGAACACTCCGTCACACTCACCGACGATTTCTACTTGGGGCAGTTCGAGGTGACGCGCGGGCAGTTCCGACGCTTCGTCGAGGAGACCGGTTATCAGACGATTCCGGAGCTGACCGACGGCGGCAAAGGTTGGGATGCGAAAGAGCAAAAGTTTGTCGGAGCGGACAAGCGGTTCAGTTGGCGCGACACGGGCCTGGACTTTCAGACGGACGACTATCCGGTGGTGAACGTCGCGATTGATGACGCCCGCAAGTTTTGTGAATGGCTGCGGAAGAAATGCGACGGCAAGGTGCAGATCAGCGAAGTCCGGCTGCCGGGCGAGGCCGAGTGGGAATTCGCCTGCCGAGCCGGCAGCCAGACACGTTTCTTCTTTGGCGATGACGACGAGCGGCTCGTCGAGTTTGCAAACGTGGCGGACGCTGCCGCTCGTGAGAAGAAACTAGCTCCCGTCACGCTCGATGGCAGCGACGGTTTTCCCTTCTCGGCTCCGGTCGGCAGGTTCAAGCCGAATCCGTTCGGGTTCTACGACATGCACGGCAACGTGTGGGAGTTTTGCGAAGACTTCTACGGCAAATACTCCGCGCTGCCCAAGGAACGCAACGCACTTCAGACCATTCGGCAAGGAGAGATTCGCCCCGTGATGCGCGGCGGCGCGTGGCATTTGACGGGGAGCGATTGTCGCTGCGCCAATCGCTTCATCGTCGGTTCGACCGGACGTTACGCCACGGGTGGGTTCCGCGTTCTCTGTCTACCGTAGTCATCGCAAGGGTGATCGTTCCCAAAGAGTGTGAGCCTGCAGACGTCGGTACCTGGCCTTCCGGAGTTTCATTCGTGAAGCGAGTTGTCCAGTTTTTCTTACTGTTCCTCGGCTGCTTGGCGGCGTCTCCAGCCGCTGTCGGCGTCGGGGTGGTCGGCTGGCTGTTGCTCGACGTGCCGAGTGTCGAGGCCAAAGGCGATGAACCCGCCTAAGCAAAAGCGAAGTACAACGCGTGGGCGCTGCAAGACAAAGCCATCCGCGCGTTGCTCTGGTACGACAGCCGACAGGGGAACTTCAAAGAGTGGGCTCCGTTTTGCGAGCGCAACGGCATCGCCTGGTGCGCGGTCGGTCGAGATGGGGACGATATCCTGAGCGATAACCGGCTGCAGGAAATCGCGGACCAGTTGGGGCGACCTGAACTGCTGAACGCACCCATCATCCGCTTCGGTCGGATGACTGAGAACGTCCGGAATCTGCCCGGCTCGGTCCACGACATTTCGCAATCGTTCTCTGTGCCCATCTTCAACCAGACTGGAGAGCACGACTCTGTTTGCGGCTCGGTCATGGCTTACGGACTCGATCGCTACGCTCGCCGGCAAGAGGCGCCATGGACGTACTTTTGCCTGCCGCGCGGAGGCCACGGCAACCAAGTGCCTCTCGCGTTGGCCATGGCCTGGCTTGAGGCCGTGATTGCCCAGCGTCTTCCGCCCGACGTGGATCTGAGAAAGGGACCGCCGAAACTCAAAGACATCAACATCCAGGATGGCTGGCTTGGCAACCCGCAAACTCTCGAAATCGCCGAGCACGCGAAGTACGAAGGCGACCGGTCGAAGGCTTGCTGGCTGCCTGACAAGACCAGCGCCGAATTGTGGAAGAAGCTGGGCGTGGGAATGCCTTACGAACTTCCTGAGCAGACCATGCAGAAACCCTCAGGGCTGATCAAAAAACTGGTGATCCACGACCCGAAGTCCAATCGAGTCGTGCCGTTCGAGGCGGTTCACAACGAGCCCTGGAAGATCGTGGCCAATCTGAAACCTGGAGATACCGGATGGAAACCTCAGACGGCCGCCTGCTCCGTGACGGTGATCGGCAAGGTTCCGAACGTGGTTCGCGGCTGTGATTGGATCAGGCCCGATAACGCTTCGCTGGTCTACACTGGCGAAGTGCTGCTGGAGTTCACGGTTACCGACAAGGCGACCGTCTATGTGGCAGTCGATGGAAGGCTTGAGAGGCGGCCGGAGTGGCTAGTCGATTGGAAGGACACGGGCGAGTTGCTACTGGGCGGCTATCTGGGGAACGAGCGCGGCTTCCGGTTATTCGAGAAGGAGTATCCCCAGGGCGCCACGGTCAAACTCGGCCCAAACGGCATGAATTCCGACACACCCAAAAAGCCGGACGATGCACCGTGGATTTACCTCACCATCGTGAAACCGGCCCAGTGAATCAGCCGGGTCGTATCGGATGGGCATGCAGCATCTGGTTTCACTAATGCACGACCTACAGAACTGGAGAACCAATCATGAAGCCATTGTTCAAGATCTCGTTGCTTCTATTCGGCTGTTCGGCCACTTCGCTCCTCAACAAATCCGGATTGCGCGTGGCTGGGGCGGGCAACAGTGGGTACTCGGAGACGCCGTGGTCACCGACTACAATGGATACATCGAAGAGCCGCCGAAGGCGGAGCGGCCCGGCGTGACCAAGTTCAAGGAAGGATCGTGAAGGCGGGAATGCAACAAGCGGGCGCGCGGAATGCGACCTTCACATTCGGCTGGTGGGATTGGCACGACAGGAGGGCAAATCGGCCACCCGCGTTACTTGATCGACAACGAAAAGTATCAAGACATTTGGGAAATGGTTTAGTGTTTTGCCAGGGGCACACTTGCCCGTCCTAACTTCGTCACCTACGACGAGCAGCGCTTCCGTCCTACCCAAGGAGTTTGCCATGTTCACCGTATCCGAATCGAGCTGGTTGAGCCGTCGGCTGGGCCGGCGCGGGTTCTTGCGAGTCGGAGCGCTCGGCCTCGGCGGGCTGACGCTGACTCATTTGCTGCAACTGCGGGCACAGGCCGCGCCACAAACTCGCTCGCAGAAGTCGGTGATTATGGTCTATCTGCACGGTGGTCCGCCTCATCAGGATATGTTCGATATGAAGCCGGACGCGCCCGTGGAAATTCGCGGCGAGTTCCGTCCCATCTCCACTAATGTGTCGGGGCTGGATATCTGCGAGTTGATGCCCAAGCTCGCCACCATCGCCGACAAGCTCTCCGTCATTCGCAACCTCACCTTCAACGAATACTTGGAAGGACACAACCCGCCGCTGGTCTACACGGGCTACTACAATTCCACCGCCAAGCCCAGCCATCGTCCGACGTTCGGCTCCGTGGCCAGCCACTTCCTCGGCAAGAATGTTCGCGGCTTGCCCCCGTATGTCGCGTTCGATGGCATGGACACCAAGCCTGGTCGGAGTCTGCATGCTCTAGGTGCGGCCTACAATCCGTATGTCCCAAGCGGCAAGAATTCCGGGCTCACGCGGCCCGACGGCGTGTCGCCGCGGAGACTTGATGATCGGGGCCAACTGCTCAAATCGCTCGACCGGATGCGGAGCGACATCGACGGCGCTCGCGGCAGCATGAAAGCGATGGATGCGTATGCGTCGCTGGCGCTCGATATGGTCACGTCATCGAAAGCCCGCGATGCGTTCGACATCAACCTCGAACCGGCGTCAGTGCGCGAGTTGTACGGCGACGCCGGGAGCCAGTTCCTGCAAGCACGGCGGCTGGTCGAAGCGGGTGTGCCGGTGGTCACGCTGACCGCCAACAAAGAGCCAGACACTTGGGACAAAGCCGGCCCGTGGGACACGCACGGCAACAACTTCAAGTCACTTCGAAAGCTGCTGCCGGACCTTGATCAAAGCCTGTTTGCCCTGATCACCGACCTGTCGCAGCGCGGTTTATGGGACGACGTGGCGGGGGTGGGGTGGGGCGAGATGGGCCGCACGCCCAAGATCAACGGCGGCGCGGGACGCGATCACTGGAACGAGGTCGGCTTCGGACTGGTGTCGGGCGGCGGTTTGAAGACGGGCCAAGTGATCGGCCAGACCACGCGGGGAGCCGAGCGATCCGTGGGGACGCCGTACACGCCATCGAACATGTTGGCGACGCTGTATGAAAACGTGCTGGGAATCAACCCGGCACTGACCTATCCGAACTTCGCGGGCAGGCCGCTGTATGTGCTCGACAATCGCGAGAAGATTCGCGAGTTGGTTTAGGCGATCCGAAGGACAGGTTGCCAAACTGCCCCTCCTTTCCCATCCCGTGGCAACGGCTGCCCCCCTCTATCGGAGCCGAGCCATGGCTTCTTCATCCTCCCACCTGATTCCATGTCATTCGCCGAACCACACGCTTCGCCGCCGAGCGTTCTTTGGAGCGGCCGGGTCCGGCGCCGCCGGGCTGGGGCTGCTCAGTTCGCCGCTGCTTGCCGATCAGTAGGTGCGGCAGCAGAAGCGGGTTCTGATGATTTTCTTGAACGGCGGTATGAGTCAGTTTGAAAGCTGGGATCCGAAACCGGGCCGGACGATGGGCGGGCCTTTTCAGGCGATGCAGACCTCGATCCCCGGATATCACGTCTCCGAGCTGATGCCGAAAATGGCCATGCAGTTGAATCGGCACACGGCCGTCATTCGCTCGATCGAGACCGGCAACACCGGCCACGAGGATGTGACGCTTTACGCCCGGACGAAGGTCGTCGCCGGCCTGAAGATGCCAGGCGTGATCGATCACTACATCGACGCCAAACTCAAGACGGCCGGCGTATCCCCGGCGCCGCAGGCTGACGACACCACGCTCGTGCGGCGCCTGACGCTCGATCTCGCGGGGAGGATTCCGACGGCGGCCCAGGCTCAACAGGTCGTCGCGTCGAACGATCCGCAGAAGCGGCGGCAGCGGATCGATCGGCTCGTCGCGTCGCCGTGGTTCGACCGGCATACGGCCACCGAGTTCAACACCGTGCTCCGCGGCGTCGATGCCAGCGGGCCCGACCTGCGGAAGTGTTTGCTCGTGGCGGTCCAAGAGAATCGCCCATGGTATCGGATGTTTCGCGAGCTGCTCGGCGACGGCTCCGACTCACTCGGCCCCGAGCAATTCATCGTGAAGCGGGTGGGCGACGCCGACCAGCTTACCCGCGACATGAGTGCCATGTTCTTCGGCGTCAACGTCACGTGCTGCCAATGCCACACGCCCCCGTACGCCTTACCTGGAAAGATTGCCACACCCCCGATCTGCAGGCATTTGAAGGGGCGTTGCTAAGTTTTCGGTCGTTGGGGTCAATGATTATTGATGACCGCGAACAAGCCACCCCAGCCGACCATCGAAGCGTTGTTTTTGCAACAAGCAGCGGCGGTGCGCGGGTTTGTGAGAGGGTTGGTGCCGGATCGGGCGGCGGCGGAGGACGTGTTTCAGGAGGTCTTTTTGACGGTCATGCGGCGAAGAGCGGATTTTCGGCAGGACGGGAACTTTCTGGCCTGGGTGCGCGGCATTGCTCGCAACAAGGTGCTGGAGCATTACCGGCGGCAGCGCTCGGCGCCCCTGCCGTTCGACGAGGAGTTGCTCAATCTGCTGGCGGACTCCGTGGAAGATTCCAACCAACTTTTGGATCAACGGCGGGAAGCGTTGACGAAATGCCTCGAGCGGTTAGCGCCGCGGGCCCGCGAGATTGTCGATTTGCGCTATGCGGAGCAGCCCTTGAGCCCGCCGGAAATCGCCGAGCGGCTCGCCTGGACGTCCAACGCGGTCCATGTGGCATTGGCCCGGGCGCGGGCTTTTCTGCGCGAATGTAGTCAGCAAGTGCTGGCAAGTGGTGAAGGAACATGAACGACGAACGACTGCAAAGTCTGATCGAGGGGTTGCTGGATGAACGGCTCTCGGCGTCCGACCAGGACGAACTGGCCGCTCGGCTCCGCTCGTCGGCTGAGGCCCGTCGCCACTACTTGGAACTCGTCGAGCAGGACGCGCTACTGCATGACGTCGTGCGTGAGTCGGCCGGTCGGGACCTGGCCCTCATGGCCGCGAACGATCTATCGGTTGGCCAGCCACTGGGTCAGTCCCCGGTTGGTCAGTCCTCGGCGCCAGCGGCTGCCATCCCAACATCGAAAGCGGCCTTGCCTCTTGGAATCTGGCTGACGGCGGGCGGCGTCCTGCTGGCGTTAGGTTTTTTCCTGGTGGGCACCTTCTTCCAGAAGCCAAAGTTGCCGCCCGAATCCGCGACGACGGGAGAACCAACCGCGACGTTAAATTCGCTCGTGGGTGAAGTGTGGCGCACCGATGCCCGTCGGAAGTCGGTTCAAGCGGCCTCCGCCCAAGCGTTCTACGCGGGAGACCGTCTGCATGTGGGTGAAGCGAGCGCCGCGGAAGTGACGCTGGTCGATGGCACGCGCGTCGTGTTGAGCGCCGATTCGGTGCTGCATTTTCAGCGATTCGACGCCTTCGACCGGACCTTGCGGCTCGCACGCGGATCGGCGGAGGTCGAAGCCGCTCCGCAATCGCCCAACCGCCCGCTGGTCATCATCACCGAGCAGGCGCGGCTGACGGTGCTGGGGACGCGGTTTCGGCTGTACACAAGTGCCTCGGATTCCCGCGTCGAGTTGGAAGAAGGCACGGTGCAATTCGAGCGGCAGTCGGACGGCCAGACCGTGGAGGTCGCCGCGGGGCAGTACGCTGTCGCCAACGCCGAATCCGCGAAGCCGCTGGACGCTGAAACGCTGTCGTACGATTGGCGGTTGCGACAGACGCTGCACCGTGCGGGGGATCGAGTCGCGTTTTCGCACGACGGAGCGAAACTCGCGACGGCCGCCGTTGATCGGGTCAAGCTGTGGAATGTCGCCACGGGCGAATTCCACCAAATGGTCGACAATGTGGCTCGGTTTGATTGCCTCGCATTTGCGCAGTCCAACGAAACGCTGGTAGCGCTTAGCGAAAGCGGCAAGGTCTTGCATTGGCCGCTCGGCTTGGCGTCGCCGCAGACCAGGGAACTGACGATTGCTAACGGGAACCTGAGAAGGTGCGCAGTATCGCATGACGGACGGTGGCTCGCTCAGACATCCGACATTGCCGCGGGCTATTTGCCTATTTGGCGCGTGGGTGACGCGGGAGAGATCTCGCTGGTCCGGTCGATCCCCATGAAAATGAGCAGCGTGGCGATCGCCGCGACATCGCAGAGCCCGCAAGTCGTCGCCAGCAACTTGAATGGCACGACCGTTATCTGGGATGCCGAAACAGGCAGCGAACTGGCTCGTTACCGATTTCGCTCGCAATTGCACGTCCTGGCGTTGTCCGACGACGGCCGCCAGATGTGCGGCTACGGCAACGCCACCGGCCTGTTGATTCTGGACACCGAATCCGGCGAACAAAGAACCTTTTGGCCCAGCGACAGCGCGAGGGTGAACGGCCTGCGTTTCTCGCGAGATGGTCGCGAGCTGGTTGCCGGGATGGCAGACGGTCTGGTACGCGGTTGGTCGACTGCGACCGGCGAACCGACCTTCGTCTTGCCGACGGGCGATGCGCGAGTCTTGTCGTTGGCCGTTGCCGACGATGGCCGCAGTCTGGCAACGGTCGGGGACAAAGGGAGCGTCAAGCTCTGGCAGCGCGATGAGTAAATATGAAACTCGAATATCGACAATCGAAATTCGAAACAAATTCGAATACGAAAACCGAAATGACCAAAACGAAGAAACCCGGCGCGAAACCGTTTCGAACATTCGACCTTCGGATTTCGAGTTTATTTCGGCTTTTGGATTTCGTGCTTCGGAGTTCAGTCTTGGTTCTCACCGCTTCGGTGGTCAGAGCCGAGGAGGGAACCGACTTCTTCGAGGCGAAGATTCGCCCAGTGCTGGTCGAACACTGTTACCAATGCCACTCCGCCCAAGCGGCCAAGGAAGGCAAGCTCAAGGGCGGACTGCAACTCGATACGCGCGCCGGTATCCGCACGGGCGGCGACAGTGGACCGGCGGTCGTTCCGGGCGATCTCAAGAAAAGCCTGCTGCTTGGGGCGATCCGGCACAATCCTGAGTTCGAGAAGATGCCGCCCCAGGGGAAACTGCCGGACGCGGTCATCGCCGATTTCACCCAATGGATCGAACGCGGCGCGGCCGATCCGCGCGACGGAACCGCCACGACTGCGGCCGCGATCGATCTCGAGAAAGGACGGACGTTCTGGTCGTTCGTTCCGCCGAAAATTCATCCCCGGCCGAACGTGCGCGATGACGCGTGGCCGGTGCGCGAACTGGACTGGTTCGTGCGAGCCGCTCACGAACAGAAGGGCGCACGCCCCGTGCGGCCGGCGACCAAGCAGCAGTGGCTGCGGCGCGTGTCGTTCGATCTGATCGGGCTGCCGCCAACCGGCGAGGAATTGGCTGCGTTTCTCGCGGACGATTCGCCG
>JBJTOW010000205.1:0-5930 GCA_046074805.1 Planctomycetota bacterium
TATCCGAAACTCGATGCGATCTACCTCGACATTGCTGGAAGCGAGAGCTGGAAACCGTCCGGTCCGCAAGGCGCGCTCGACTTCGTCATGGGGCTGCTAAGCGAACCGGCACTCACACGACGTGGCGGCGACAACCGTGCTCGCACCGTCGGTCTAGCGGGTGTGGACCGGGCGGCCTCCGAGTCGCTGGCCACGCGAATATGGCCGGCTGGCGCCGTCGTGCTGCACTCCCTGGGGTCGAGTGCCCGGCGAGCGGCAGCGGCTAGCGACTGGGTTGGAACCGCGTCCGCCGATCGTTCGGAACTTATGGTGCCGCTCGGCTCGTCCGCTGTCGGTGTTGTTCCTCAGATGCAAACGGGGCATGTCCATCGCTTGGTGGAAGCGGCCCGCAAAGCCGGCTGGCGCGGCGTGTCGGTAAACGGCTGGATGGCGGGCGACTTGGCGCCCGGGCTGCATTACCTATCGCGAGCGGCCTTTGATCCGCGACTGACGCCACAGGCCGCGCTCATCGAACTGGTTGATTCGGTGTCCGGCGAAGAGGTCGCGCCGCGACTCATCAAGGGCTTTGGTCTGATCGAGGAGGCGACCGACTTGCTGGACGCCGCCGACGCGTCGTTTGCGGAAACCGGTCCCGACATGCTGACCAAGCATCTGGCCGCCCAAGCCGCTCCGCCCGAGTCATGGCCGAAAGCCAAAAAGAATTACGCGGCGGCGATGGACGAAATGTATCGCGGCAACACCCGGGCCCGCCAAGGCGGGCGGTTTTTCACGCTGTATTTCGCGAAGCGGTTCGAGTTCGGCCTGCACTACATGACATGCGTGGAAGCATTGCGAAACGCCGGGGTCGCGAAGGCCGCGAACGACGACGAAAAGCGGGTCGCGGAACTGGAAAAGGCGGTCGAAGCCTTGCACAGCGCTTTGGCCGCGTACGCTGATGTCGCCCGCGATCCCAGCGACCGCGGCGCGATCGCGGTGCTCAACCGCCACGGCTACCGAATCCTGGGAGAAGCGCTGGACGCCCCATAGAGCTATGACAACCGCGACCGAAGCGACGGTGTTTTTGAACGGCCAGTTTGTCCCGGCGTCGCAGGCGCATATCGCGATCTTCGACGCCGGCATCGTGCTCGGCGCCACCGTTACGGAAATGACCCGCACGTTCCACCAACGCCCGTGGCGCCTGCGCGAGCATCTCGAACGACTCTTCCGGTCGCTCCGCTACACGCGGCTGAACGTCGGGATGTCGCTCGAAGATTTCGAGTCGGCGACGTTGCGGATGATCGAACACAACGCGGCCTTGCTGCCGCCGGGCGGCGAACTGGGCATCGTGCATTTCGTGACCGCCGGCGAGTTTCCCGTGTACGCCGGCTCGGCCGGCCGGACCGCCCGCACGACCCCCACGGTCTGCGCGCACACGTTCCCGATGCCATTCGAGCTATGGCGAAAGAAAGCGTTGAACGGCCAACATCTCGTGACGCCGTCGATCCGCCACGTCCCGCCCCAGTGCTACGACCCGAAGATGAAATACCGGAGCCGAATGCACTACTATTTGGCCGATCAAGAAGCCCGCGTCGCCGACCCGGACGCCGCCGCCCTGTTGCTCGACCTGCAAGGCAACGTCACCGAAACCGGCGGTTCGAATTTTCTGATCGTCGAGCGAGGTGCGATCGTGTCGCCCACCACCACGAACATCCTGCCGGGAATCAGCCGCGAGATGGTGATCGAACTGGCGAAGGAACTGGGGATCGCGTTCGTCGAACGCGACTTCCAGGTCTACAACGTGATCAACGCTGACGAGGCGTTCACGGCCAGCACTCCCTACTGCTTGCTGCCTGTCACGCGCATCAACGGCCTGCCGATCGGCGACGGCCACCCCGGCCCCGTCTACCAACGCTTACTGGCTGCGTGGAGTGAAAAAGTTGGACTGGATATTGGGAAGCAGATTGCAGGGTGAGGGAGGTGGTTTTCAGTTTTCAGTTCTCAGTTCTCAGTTCTCAGTTCTCAGAGGAGAGGCGGTTTTTTGAAGTTGGACTGTGCTGCCGTACGACGGACTTCCTAGTCCGTCGCGCAGTGTGCGACGGCCGTAAAGATTAACCGTCCCGCAGTATTGGGCCGCTCGACTGCGTTGACCGGTTCAGCGCCGAAGGCCGGGGCGTTTGCCGACCCCAGTCCAAAAGGCTCAGGCACGCGGCGACGGACTACGAAGTCCGTCGTACCGAGTAACCACGCAATTTCCAAAGTTTTTCGTCGCCCAAGGAGCAGGCTCTGCGGTAGGCTACGGGATCGCATGGATCGCTCGATACCTTCCACAAAAACGGGACGGCCGTGTCCCGCTCCAGCAGTCCAACGCATCGATGATGAAGAGCCGAAGGTGGAATGCGGAGCGATGAACATCGACCAAGAGCCACTGAAAACTGAAAACCGACAACCGACAACTGACAACTGACAACTGACAACCCCCATGCCATCCCCATCCCCAATCTGCAATCCTGAATTTCATGCTTCTCGCCGGACTTTTTTGCGAGCGACCGCGGGCGGGGCGGGCGTTGCTTGGTGGACGAGCGTGGCGGAGCGGCTAGCGCGGGCGGAAGAGCGGCCCGAGGCGCGGTCGGGGGCCGAGGCGGGGCGGGCGGCGAGCAATGCGGTCGAGGCGGCGGCGGCAAGCGGCCTTTCGGGCCGCCCGGCGCGGTCGATCATCATGTTGTGGCTGCAAGGTGGTCCGAGCCAGTTGGAAACTTTCGATCCACATCCCGGCACGCGGGTCGGTGGCGAATGTCAAGCGATCGGGACGGCGGTCGACGGGGTGAAGATCGCTTCGTTCTACCCCCAGTTGGCCGAGAAGATGGACCGCGTATCGCTGGTGCGATCGATTGTCAGCAAAGAGGGCGACCACGAACGCGCGACGATCCAAGGAAAGACGGGCTATCGGCCCGATCCGACGCTGGTCCACCCGTCGCTCGGAGCCATCCTCTGCCATCAGACGGCGGACAACATCGAGATTCCACGGCACATTTCGATTTTTCCAGGAGTGTGGGGCGCTCGCGGTGGCTACCTGGGCGACCAGTTCGACGCCTTCCGCACGGGCGATCCCGTCGGGCCGGTTCCCGATATCTCGCTGCGCGTCCCCGACGCTCGTTTTCGCCAACGGATGGATGATTTGACGAATGTGGTCGAGCCGGCGTTCGCCCGCGGTCGGCTCCGCAACCTGGACAGTGGCCGGACGCTGCATGCGACCACGCTGAAGAACGCTCAGCGGATGATGTCGTCCGATCAGTTGAAGGCGTTCAACGTGCGCGAAGCGACGGCGGATGTTCGTGCGAAGTTTGGCGACACGCCGTTTGGCCGCGGCTGTTTGGCGGCGGCGCGGCTGGTGCAGGTCGGGGTGCGGTGTGTCGAAGTGACGCTCGCGGGTTGGGACACCCATGTGTCCAACCACGAGGGCTGCCGCACTCAGGCAGCGATCCTCGATCCAGCCTTCGCCGCTTTGCTGTCCTATTTGGAAGCCGAACAATTGCTGGACGACACGATCGTGCTGTGCGGCGGCGAGTTCGGTCGGACGCCGCGAATCAATCCGGCTGGCGGCCGCGACCACTGGCCGCATGGCTTCACGTTGGCGTTGGCGGGCGGTGGTTTTCGGGGCGGGCAAGTGATTGGGGCAACGTCGCCCGAGCCGCGCGGGTTAGAGAAGGCTTCGGCCGACGATGTCGCCAATCCGCGAACGGTGTCCGACGTCCATGCCACGGTGCTGCAGCGGCTTGGAATCGATTTCCACAAAGAGCATGTGACGCCCATTGGCCGACCTATGGCTTTCAGCGATGGCCACCCGATCGCCGGCTTGTGATGCGGACACCTCGGGCGCTGGCTTTTCGCGGGTTGCGACGAGGGCTAAGCTACGCGTCGCGTTGACGGGATCATTCACTTCGAAGGGAGGTTGGCGGCGATGGCGAACGAGTTAAGCGGGTGGACGACGGCGGTTCGTCAGGCGGCGATGGGGCGAGCGATGACGCGCGGTTGGGCTTGGGCGATGCTGTTCGCCGTGGTGGCCGGCTGGGCGGGAATCCTTCCAACGACATTCGCCGAAGACCAACCCTGGATCGTGCTCGAAGGCGGCGATGGCCCCGGAAAGGGCAAGCACGTTGTGCTGGTGAGCGGCGACGAGGAATATCGTTCGGAAGAAACGCTGCCAGCTCTCGCCAAGATTCTGTCGAAGCACCACGGCTTCAAGTGCACGGTGTTGTTCGCCATCGACCCGAAGACTGGCACGATTGAGCCAAATGTCAATAACAACATCCCGGGTTTGGAGGCGCTCAAGTCGGCCGACCTGATGGTGATCTTCACTCGCTTCCGGAACCTGCCGGACGATCAGATGAAGCACATCGTCGACTACGTCGAATCGGGCCGTCCGATCGTCGGGTTGCGCACCGCGACCCACGCCTTTAACATTAGCGGCGCGTCCCAGTACAAGAAGTACACCTGGACGAGCAAAGAGTTTGACGGTGGTTTCGGACGCCAAGTGCTCGGCGAGACTTGGATCAACCATCACGGCAGTCACGGCAAGGAAAGCACCCGCGGCCTGATCGCGAAGGGCCAAGAGCAACATCCGATCCTGCGGGGTATCGCCGACGGCGATGTCTGGGGTCCGACGGATGTCTACGGCGTGAAACTTCCGCTCCCCGGCGACAGCCAGCCATTGGTTATGGGGCAAGTGCTTGTCGGTATGAAGCCGACCGACGCTCCGGTCGATGGTCCGAAGAACAGCCCGATAATGCCGGTCGCCTGGACCAAGTCGTACAAGGGCGCGGAAGGGAAGGCGGCTCGCGTCTTCACGACCACCATGGGATCGTCCACCGACTTCGCGACCGAAGGCACTCGCCGGATGCTTGTGAACGCGTGCTACTGGGCGATCGGTTTGGAGGAAAAAATCGCGGCTAAGTCGAACGTGGAATTGGTGGGCGAATTCAAACCGCGTAATTTCAGCTTCAACGGCGCTGAGAAAGGGAAAAAGCCCGCCGATTTGCTGAAATAATCTTGGCTTCTTCGCCCGACGTTTCGAAACATTCAGTGCGGAATCAAACGATGCGACCTTGGATTCTCAGCGAAGCTAACTACGGCTACACAAAGACGAATCGTTACGAGGTCGCCGTTTTGCCGTGCGGAGCCACCGAACCGCATAACCTGCATTTGCCGTACGGCACGGATGTGTTTGAAGGCACGACGGTCGGAGAAAAGATCTGCGAGTACGCTCATCACCAGGGGGCCAAGGTGGTGCTGCTGCCGACGATCCCCTATGGAACGGAGAGCAACCTGCGCGAATTTCCGCTCGCGCTCAATCTCCAGCCCACAACGCTGTTCCGTGTGATTGGGGATCTGGTCGAATCGCTGGCGCAGAGCGGCGTCCGCAAGATCGTGCTGCTCAACAGCCATGGCGGCAATGACCTCAAGCCGCTCCTGCGGGAACTTTACGGACGCACGCCAGCCCATGTCTTTCTTTGCAACTGGTACCAGGCGTTTAGCGATCGATACAACGAGGTTTTCGAGTATCCCGACGATCACGCGGGCGAAATGGAAACCTCGTTCGGGCTCGCTTACTTCCCGCATTTGGTGGCGAAGACGCCGGAAGGCGGTTTAGCCGCCGACGACGGCCGCCAGGCCAAAACGCGGTTCGAGGCGATGAATCGCGGTTGGGTAGGACTTACTCGACCATGGCACCTGCTGACGACAAACAGCGGCTCGGGCTACCCGCACGCCGCCTCGGCCGACAAAGGCCGCAAGATGATGGAGATTGTTGTCGAACGGCTGGGGAAATTCCTCGTTGAGCTCGCCCAAGCCGAAGTCACCGACACGTTCCCGTATTAGTGCTTGGGGAACTTAGTTCACGCCCTGAGGAGCAAAACAAGCTAGGCCAGGGGCAATCGACACGGCGAAGCCGTGGA
>JBJTOW010000206.1:0-5977 GCA_046074805.1 Planctomycetota bacterium
CGCCGAAGCTCTACGCCGTGGATGCCGACCTGTCCGCCGGCACGGCCACACTGCGTGGTTTCTCGCCTTCCATGCATCAACCCATTGGATTCGACTTGCAAGGTGAAGTGTTATGGATCGTTGGCGTTTTTATTGGAGAGGACCTTCAAAGAAAATCGTTATTGGGCGTCCACGGTTACAACTGTGATGGAGCGCACGGCCTATCAGATTTCGATGTCGCGACCTACGATTGGGAAAGCCTCCGCGAAATCGACGGTCGAAACATCACGCTCGACAATCTACTGAGAGCTCCCGGTGTTCCGGGTTTCATTGGCTGTAAATTGGAATCGGACAAGCAGTTCTTCTCCTGCTTCGCAACTAACAGAGGAACGATAACCGAGACGCGAATCTACCTCGATTGGCTTGGGGACAAGCGGATTATCTCGTTGTTTCGCCGCCCCGGAGTGGATGGGTTTTGCGGCTTCACCAATCAGGGGCATTTCGTGGAGACGTTTCCCCGTCGGCTCACGCGTTTGGTGCCTGGTCCGATCGTCAGCGTCACGGTAGCCCACGGTGGGCGTGCCGCGGAATGTTCTCTGAGCGACAACAGTTCTATCGTTGTCAATTTTAGCAATCCCGAAACCGTGTCGGTTTGCGAGCGGGGACATCTGGCATGGACAGAGTTCTCCGCAAATCGCCCTGTTTTCTTTTCGCAAACAAATTGGGGCCGTCGGCGACGGAAGCTCAGCCGAGTGGCCGTTGAACGCGATCGGATTGCGCTGCAAGCGAAAGAGCGCAATGGCAAATCGTTTTGCGTGGAACTCGTTCGCGACGCGGCGCAGCCGAGCGAATCGCGCTGGAGGTGGATTGAACGGCGATTGACCTCCGCCGAGGCGCAGCTGCAGCAGTACGACTTGCGCGAGTTGTCGCCGCTGATGGACATTCATTACAAGGCTTATGGGCTGCGACGAGCCCTCGTAGGGTCGCTTGTGGTCGTCATCGATGATCGTGGACTGCTGCATCTAAAGAGTCGAAGCGGCAAGCATCCCGAACTCACCTTGACGCTGGCCAAGCATGGTTCGCCGGCAGCTTGGCGAAGCGATGGCCGCCGCTTCGGCGATCCAGGCTCCCATTTCCCCAACGCCGAGCCAGCTGGTTCGCTGGAAGAATTGGACGAGACGCTGCGACGACTGCTGGAGAGCGCACATGTTTAAATGCCGTCTGCGACTGCGGTTCGCCGGCGACAGTGGAAGCCGCGACAGTGGAAGCCGCGACTCGATAGCGTCCTCCCCTGCCCCGCTCCGCGGCCTGTTCTTTTCAGGGAACACTGCCGACCGATGGCTCGAAGCGATTTGTCGCCTGACCGACGATCATGACTCAATCAGGCTCTACTCATGGTCGTTGTCCGCGACTGGCGATCGTGCGACGCATGGGAATGCGGCGGGCGTGTTCGTCATCCTGCGTGGTCGGCCCGGAACCACCCTCGATGTCCCGGCGTTGGCGTTTCGCTCCGTATCCGCCCGCTTGTGGATTCCCGAGGGTGCGGAATTGGAACCGCGTGTCGACGCCGCCTTCATCGAGCAATCGCTAGCCGCCGCAATCAGTCGCTCCGAAGTCGTCGTCGTCTGGCATCCTGCACTCGGGCTGTTCCATTTTTACGAGGATGAAGCCCAGCGTCTCGACCAAGTCTTAAGTTTGCCGCCAACCGCTCCATCGCGGTGGGATGCCGCGAGTCCCGGTGTGTTCTTTCCTCAGCGGCTTACCGCCATTCGGGCGGGCAGTCCGCCGAATTGGGAAACCACGACTCGGGAACAGGGCCCCGGGTCCTCTGGCCCCGGTGTTGCCGAGCCGCCGAAGTCGATCGACGTTGGCACGAAGTCCAGTCGACTGAGCGAACTGCCGTCCCTACCCGGCGAACAGCCGCCGGGTCTTCGGCAACGCATGGTTGGCGACGCTCGCCGCCGGGCGTTTCGGATCGTCCATGCGCTCACGAACCGGATGCTCCGCACGCTATCGGCTCTGGGCCGACTTCTTGGAGGCGGTAAAGCTTCGCAGCGGGACTCACAAGGGCCGGCCTCGCAGCCGCCCAGACGAGCCTCCAAAGTGGGCGGATCAAGTGGCGCGGCTTCGCACGAGCGCGGGGCAGCTGGCCTCGGCCGGAACTGGCTGGAACAACTCCGTGACTGGACCCAAGGCCGTTTGGCGGCGGAAACCAGCGAGCTCGCGGACAAGCGCGATCGTGAGATTCAGCGGCTCCTGGCGTTACTGCAAAACGATCCCGATCAGGGACTCGATTACGCCATCCCGCTGACGCCCGACAGTTCCGGGCGCGGCGTGGCGCCGCCCAGCGATCGGCTTTCCGATTGGAAACTCGAAGACCGTTCGAGTGGGGCGACGGCCGACGGACCGGCGGACCGTTGGGTGATTCACGAGGATGCTCGGCGACAACTCGACGCGAAGTACCGTGAACTGGCGCGACGCGAAGTGTCGCTGCGGAGGTATCGTCGAGCTGCCAAGCTCTACGCGACGTTGCTTGGCGATTGGGACGCGGCCGCGCGGACCTTGGAGACGGGCGGGCACTTTCGCGAAGCGGGCGAGATCCTCCGCGACCGGCTAAACCGGCCAGCCGACGCCGCCCGATGTTTTCGCTTGGGTGGATTGTTCGAAGAGTCGCTCGCGGTTTGGCGCCAATTGAAACAGCATGTCGAGGCGGGCGACATGTTGCGAACGCTCGATCGCGAAGCCGAGGCGGTCGTTGAGTATCGTTTGGCGGTCGAGCAACTTTGTGTTCAAGGAAATCCGACGGCCGCCGCCGATCTCTTGCTCGAAAAGCTGCATCAGCCGGACGAGGCGCTGGCCTTGCTCGCCCGCTCCTGGCCGTATGGAATCGCCGCCCGCTCGTGCTTCACGCATCGCTTGAAAATGCTGCAAACGCAGGGACGGGCCGACGCGTTGCTCGCTTTGCTGCGGGGCTTGCCTGATGACCCCGCGGTGCCGCAGCTCGGCCACTGGCCACTCGAAGCGATCGCGCCGCTCGCCACGGCCCATCCGCACCAGGAGATCCGCGACACGGCGCGTGACGTGGTCCTGGTGCTCGCGGGCCGGCAATTGGCCGCCGCTGCGAATCCGTCGCGCGAGGCCGTTACGCCCTTTCAATTCCTCGCGGCGGCCGGACAGCCAGCCACGATTCCAGAACCATCAGAGCTGAAGCCGTTGCTGGGGATCGTGGAAAGCTTGACCGCCGGGGACTGGCTGCTGAAACGCGATTGCCAGCGGTTCGGCGAGGAGCGGCGCCGGGCGACGCCTCAGCCAGCACCAGCGAAGAAAGCGATTCCTTCGAAGACGGATGGCGTTCCCCGTTTATCGCCCGCCGCGCGGCGAATGCTCGATGCGACCGTCGAGTGGTGTTGGGCGGGGCGTTTACCGTACGATCCGACGGCCGTGTGCGCGATCGCTCGGGATGAGGCGGGCCGGTTGAGCTTGGCGCGTTGGCCGCTACCAGTGGAGAACGTCGGCGGCCATCTTCCCGAGCTCCGACCGCTGCGATTGCCGCGCACCTCGGCCATCCTGCGGATGGTCACGCGAATTGACAATGCTCGAGCCAAGCAAGTCGCCGTCCTTGTCTTGGATAACGAGGCGGCTGCTCGCGGCGCCGTTTCAAACGCGGGGCAAATCGAGACGGCGAACGCGGACAGTTTCTCCTTGGACGGCGGGCCCACGCTGCGCGTCATCCAGTCCGCTCCGGGCCTGTACGACTATTTTTGGGGAAGGGACCATCGCTACGCGCTCATCGGCGTGACGAACGATGTGGTGTTGAAAAAGCTGAACGGCGCGGGGGAAATCGTCCATTCCATGTCGCTGGCGCTGCCGTTCGATCAAGCCCAAGCACGCGACTCGGGCCAAGCGAGTGGCACGACGGGAAGTGTCTGGCGGGTCGCGGAAGTGGGCCGACAAATGTGCGTCGCCCACGGCCGTCGCGTCTTGCTATTCTCGCCCGCCGGCGGTGTTTCCTCCGAGCATTTGTTGGGCAGCGAAATCCACTCGATCACGCTCTCGATGCTCGCGCGCGTCTGCTTCGGATTGAAACAAGGGGCCGTCTTGCAGTGGCTGGAAAACCGGAATTGGAAAACCCGAATACTCAACGAGACGATGACCGAACCGATTGCCAAGTTCCTGCCAAGCGGACTATTCGTGCTGGCCGCATCCAGCGTCGTTGAAGTTCACGATCCGAACGCCGGCAAAGTTGGTCCTGTGTCGCGGAGCATGTTGAGTGGCGATCCGGTGGCGATCGTGACACTCGCCAACCGCGAGTTCGCGGTGCTGACCCGCCAGGGCGAATGGCTGCGTTATTTGGTGTGACCAAAGGCTTTCGCCGGCGTTCAATAGCGCCCGCACCACCACGTGCGAAGTCAATCGCGGCGTCAGCGGCGTCAGCATCCGCGCAAAAAATTAGAGCCGCCGAAAACCGGCGGCCCTTTCTCGTTACGGTCCCAATCGCGCGATCCACCACTTATCGCGGCGGATCGAAGCCTGCGCAGAAGCTACTTCTTCTTCTTCACAGCGGCTTTCTTGGCAGCCTTCTTCGGAGCAGCCTTCTTCACAGCAGCTTTCTTGGCCACGACACGTCCTCCAATGAAAAGAATGTTGCGACAATCGCTCAGATGCCATGATCGGCGACAGCCGACATCGACACCTGGGAAACGTATGCCGCAGTCCAACGTTCCCCGCCACTGCGCCGGCTTCGAACTCGATCAGGCATTCGTGCCTTGTCTCATCCGGGCCGCGTTCATCCAACCGAGGCGTCAATGCCGTCGATCAGTGAACCGCCAATGGCATTCCTTGCTTAAGGTTGGTAGTTGTACGCAAGTCGAAAAAAAATGCAACACGTTTTCCACAAAAAACGCACAAGACGTATTGAAAAAATCGTCTGGCGCGGATTGCACTTCCAGTGAGTCGCGCAGCGGCGCGAGTCTCCGACGCGCGAGAGCCGCGCGAGCGAGCTTCGAGCGTGAGCGATCACCGAACGCGAGTGATCAACATGCGAGAACGATCAACAAACGTAGTCGATCACCGAACGTAAGCGATCACCAAGGGCAGGAAGTCCGTCGCACTCAACACGCGAGTGGTCCCTAACCAAAAACGAATCCATCGCGTTCATCGAGCAGCGCGCGTTCACCACGGACGCTGCCGCATCGCCATGTAGTTCATCGCCGCCAAGTACCCGAAGAGGAACGTGATGTAGAACCTTTCCCAGACCACGAACGCGACGATCGCCACGAAGGCGCCGACGAAAACACTGAGCCACTGTGATCGCTCGGCGCCGCGGTACGGATCTTGCTCGACCAACAGCGTGTTGGCGATACGGCCGCCATCGAGCGGCGAGACGGGCAGAAGATTCATCACGCCCCACGCGACGTTGACCCACAACAACTGCGTCGCCATCGTCGTGAATTGCGGACCGATCGCCACGGCGACCACGGAAAACGGATTCTTCAACGAAGGCTCGATCCAAAGCACCTTGCCGCCGGCGGCATACACCACCACGACGACCGCCAAAGCGAGCACGAAGCCCGCTCCAGGACCAGCGGCCGAGATGAGAACCTGTTCCAGCCAGCGGCGCCGCGCGTCGAAGCCCACGAGTTTCGTGCGGGCCCAGCCGCCACCATCGCTGATCGCCAATCCTCCCATGCCGTAAAGCACGATGCGGGGTTGCTGGCCGTACCGCTTCATGAACAGCGCATGGCCCAGTTCATGGACCAGGATCGAGATGAAGCAAACACCGATCCAAGTGACCATCTGCAACGGTTCGACGTTGCCTCCCGACATCAGGGCCGTGATGAGCCAAAACATCGGATGCACACGCACCGGGATCGTCCCGAGGCGGAAACGCCAATCATACGCGGTCGTGGAAGGCTCGCCGAGGAACACGTGAACAACCCCGCGAAGTGGGCCGCCGCCGTCGGAAGCGGCCTCGAGCGGCGGCAGAAGAACGAACGCG
>JBJTOW010000207.1:0-3916 GCA_046074805.1 Planctomycetota bacterium
CAACAGCCTCGCCCAAAACTATTCACCAGCGGGGCGAGTTTTTACTTCGGTTGGGGTCCGCGAATTATCCATCGCCCCGGCACTCGGTCGTAAATTGGAAGGCAAACTGGAAGGCATAGCGTCTTCGCCCGCCATCGGCAGCGGTTCTCGCACTACCGGTTGGGGCGGCGTTGGCCACCCCTCGACGACCCCCGTGCGTTGCTGTCGCCAAACTTCCGCTTCCAAACTGTTCTGGGAAAGCAAACTGGCTGGGATCCCACGATACCAAGGGACCCCGGAGTCGTTCACGCTATGGCATCCCGCCAGTGCCGGCGAGGCGACCGAGAGAAGGGCCAACATGCGAACGGCGAAGCGAGCCATATTCCGTCTCCGGCAAAGTCAGCGTGATCCGTAACGCTGATATCGTCCGAAAAACCGGAAAACATGACGCGGTTTACGAATTGCCCGCGCTCGGGTCGCGGAAACGGTAGCCAACGCCCCGGACCGTTTCAATCAAATCGGCGTGCTCTTGCATTTTCCGGCGGAGCGATCGGATGTGCACGTCGATAGTGCGTTCCAGCACCATGATGTCGTCGCCCAGCGCGGCATCGATCAACTCCGAGCGTTGGAAGACGCGGCCCGGTTGGCGGATGAGCGTATCGAGCAACCGGAATTCGCTGACCGTTAGCGGGATCGGCTGACTGTCAATCGTCACTCGATGACGTAGGCGATCGACGATGACGCCATGGCAGGCGACCGTATCCTCGGCCTGGGGATCAAAAGCCCGCCGCCGCCGCAACGCCTTGATCCGTTCCAGCACCACTTTCACACTGAATGGCTTGGTGACGTAGTCGTCTGCGCCGAGCGAGAATCCGATCAACTGATCGGTTTCCTCGGCCTTCGCGGTCAACATCATGATCAGCATGTCGCGAGTGGCCGGGTCGGCGCGGAGCCGTTTGCAGACCTCCTGGCCATCGATGACAGGCAGCATAAGGTCGAGCACGACGACGTCGGGCGACTTGAGTTGGGCTTGATTGAGCCCGTCCTGGCCGTCGGTGGCGACGAAAACTTCGTATCCCGCGTTCTTCAAGTTGTACGTCAAGACCTCGGCGATCGGCCGGTCGTCTTCGATAATCAATACTTTGACACGTGGCATGGGAGTCCAGGGCCGTTGGGCCGCCACCGGCAGGTTGAAGGCCGGTCGGCGGCGGTGGCAGCGGGCCGTTGATCGCTACTTGCGGTCGACGGGCGCTGTTCGCGTGTGGCGGACGATTTCGCCCTCCACCAAATAAATCACATCCTCGGCGATGTTCGTCGCATGGTCCGCGATCCGTTCGACATGGCGGGTCGCGGAGAAGCAGTGAAGCGCGGCGGGAACCAACCGCGACTCCTGCTGCATCAGCGTTTGCAGTTCATCGATTATGTCCCGGTTGTGTTGATCGACGTCGTCGTCCAGACGGAGCAGGCGGCGAGCGGCTTGAGCGTCGGAATTGACAAAGGCGTCCATCGCGCCGCGGACCATCTGCGTCGCCAACGCCACCATCCGCGATAACTGGTCGGGGATCGGAAAATCGGGATCGTGGCAGATCGCCTGGGCCCGCTGGGCAATGCTGACGGCTAAATCGGCGATCCGCTCAAGGTCGTTGTTGACCTTGAGGACGCATGCGATCCGCCGCAAATCGGCCGCGACCGGCTGATGCAAAGCGAGAATCTTCAAGCACTCCTCCTCGATCTGCACTTCCGCTTGATCGACCGCCGAGTCGGCGGCGATAACCTCGGCCGCCAAATCCTCACGACGCTCGCCGAGCGCCTGCGTGGACTTGTCGATCATCTCCTCGGTCATCGCGGAAAGCGCCAACACGTGGCGATGCAGCTGTTCCATGTCGCGCTGTAAATGCTTCATCACCCCACACCTCGGACGGCGTTTTACGCCCGGCCCGTGAAAAAAGAGTTAAGGATCCGTGAAGTTGTCGACAGCCGCCGTGTTCGCGCTGGCGAGCGGCAGTGTGACACGAAACGTGCTGCCCATCCGAGGCTGGCTGTCAATGCCAACACTGCCGCCAAACGCCTGGACTAAATGTTTGACGATCGCCAATCCGAGACCGGTGCCGCCGAGCTCCCGAGACCGGGCTTTGTCGACTCGATAGAACCGCTCGAAGACCCGCGCTTGATGCTGCCGAGCGATCCCGATGCCCGTGTCCTGGACCTCCAGGATCGCGTGTCCGCTCTCTTGGCGCCACCGGACCGTCACCTTTCCGCCACCCGGTGTGTACTTAATAGCGTTGTCCACGAGATTGTTCACAATGGTCCGCACGCCCTCTTCATCGGCCATCACATCGATCGGAACCGCCGGCGGCTCGCTGGCGAGCGTAATCTGACGGCTAGCCGCCGACGCTGAATGCGCCGCCACACTCGCGTCGACGATGGTTCGCAAACAGACTTCCGCGATGTCGAACGCCTGTTGCCCCGATTCCACTCGAGCAAGATGCAGCAGGTCGATGATCAGTTGGTGCAGACGGTCCGCCTGTTCCTCGATCCGAGCTACGAACTGCTGATTGTGTTCCGCGTCGTGAAGAGCGCCGAGCCGCAACGTTTCGGCATAGGCTTTGATCGAGGCGAGCGGCGTTTTCAATTCGTGCGACACGTTGGCGACAAAGTCGCGGCGGAGATTCTCCAGCCGCCGCAGTTCGGTCACATCGTGCAACACGATCATCACCCCAAGCGCCGGGGAACCGGGGAGGCGCGCCGCCCGCAACGTCAACACGTGCCGCTCGGCGCCCGTCGTTTCAAACTCTTTCGCGGACGCCCTGCCCGTCGACATCGCTTCGGAGAAAGCGTCCCGCAAAGCCCGCAATCGGGTGAGTTCCCACAAATGGCGGCCAACCACCTCCGCGTCGCCCATTTCGAGCAGCCTGCGGCCCGCCTCGTTGATCAATGCGATCCGCTCGTCGGCGTCCAATGCGAGCACTCCTTCCTCCATGCTCCGCATCATCCCTAACAACCGCTCGTTGCTGCTCCGCAGACCCGCCCACTGCGCGTCGACCGCGCCTTGAATCCGCTCGAACGCGGTCCGCAACCGCGATAGTTCGTCCCGGTCCGTGGCCGACGAAAGTCCGCCAGAGCGCTGGGCGGCGAATGTTGGTAGGGCAGTTGGGCGGGCAGTTTGACGGCCTTCTCCCGTGCGGCGGTTTTCTCCCGCTAGGCGAGTTTGTCCCACTGGGCGGATATCTCCCGCTTCGCGATGCTCCACGGCTTCGCCACTCTCCCCAGCGCGTTCGCGATCTTGGTAACGAGCTTCTTGACCGGCGTCGACGACGTCCGTCGACTCGCGAGAGCCATGCGCCGTCGCTCGTGGCGAATCGGTGAAATGGGGACGACGTTCGCTGTCCCCGGCGCCGTCGCGCGCCGTTGCCCGCTCCTCGCCACGCGTTGTGCCTCTGGCAGCGAACCGTTCGGCTTGCTCGCACAGCCATTCCAGCGGGCCGACGACTCGAAGGACCACGGCATGGCTGACTGCTAAGGCTATCACGAGCACGATCGCTCCGACGCCCAGTCCGATCGCGAGCGGTGATGTCCAGGCGGTTCGCAGCGGCCGGGCCTCGTCCGCCACACGAACGAATCCCAGCAACCGCCGGTCGCGTTCAACCCGCAACGCGACGTACAGGAACTCCACGCCCAGCGTATCGCTTTCCCGCCACTGGACACCCAACCCAGCCTCCGACTTCGCGGCGACAATCTCGGGACGCGCGCCGTGATTGGCCATCTCCCGCGGATCGCCATGGGAATCAGCTAGCACATTTCCCGAGGCGTCCAATACCGTGCAGCGGACACGGGTTTGCGCCCGCAACTCTCCCACCGCGCGTTGCAACGCGTCACGATCCCCCGCCTGCAATGCCCCCTCCGCCAGCGTACGCAAAGCGGCCGCCATGTCGTGCAG
>JBJTOW010000208.1:0-4469 GCA_046074805.1 Planctomycetota bacterium
CGAAACGCAGTTGTTCGATTTGGCGCGAAACCCGCATGAGTTCCTCGCCGAGCATCACGCGGACGCTGTCGTGTCGCTGACTGGCGCGCGGCCCCAGGCGGACCAAGTTAATCTGGCCGCCGATCCGAAATTTGCCTCGAAACTTGCCGAAATGGAATCGCTGTTGCTCGCCGAAATGCGACGCCTGGATGATCCGGACCGTTTGTGGAATCAGCCGGCCGAAGGTCGCGATACGGACGAACCGAAAAAGAAAAACTCGAAGAAGAAGGACAAGAAGACACGGTAGACGACGATACTCGACGCTGCCCAAGGCGGCTCGCCCTCCTTAAACCAAATTGACTGTGAAAGGCGCCACACACACATGCTTTCGAGATTTTTTTTCTGGTTGTCGATGCTAGCTGTCTGCTCAGCTTCGTCGACTCCGCTGGCCGCCGAATCAACGCGGCCCAACGTGGTGTTGCTGATGGCGGACGACCAGGGTTGGGGGGACACTGGTTATAACGGCCACCCGCAACTGAAGACGCCCCATCTCGACGCGCTCGCCGCCGCCGGCTTGCGACTCGATCGGTTTTACACGGCGCATTTTAACTGCTCGCCGACGCGTGCCAGTGTGATGACGGGGCGTCATCCGCACCGAATGGGAACATTCAGCCCCGGCTCGCCGATCCGTTCGCAGGAATTGACGGTGGCCCAGGTTTTGCGGTCGGCGGGGTATGCGACGGGCCATTTTGGCAAGTGGCATCTCAATGGAAAGAATGGCGATCGCGACACCAAGACTCCGCCAGGCCGCGCCATTTTGGCCAGCGACCCGCTCTCGCCGGGAAAACTTGGGTTCGACGAGTGGCTTTCGGCCGACAATTTCTTCGATCTTGACACGGTCCTGGGACGCAATGGCGAGCCGGTGAAGTTTCACGGAGACGGATCGGATGTCGTCACCGACGCGGCGATCAAGTTCATCGGCCAGCAGACTCAAACGGCCAAGCCGTTTTTAGTCGTGTTGTGGTTCGGCAACCCGCACGTGCCGCATGAAGCGCTTCCCGCCGACAAGGCAGCTTACGCTTCGCTGCCCGCGAAGGATCAGAACTATTACGGTGAAATCACCGGCATAGACCGCAACGTGGGCAAGCTTCGCGCTGCGCTCCGGGAACTCAAGGTCGCGGAGAACACGCTGCTGTGGTACACGAGCGACAACGGTGGAGCGGCCGGGCCGATGTCGACGGGCAACTTGCGCGGCAGCAAGGGGACGCTCTGGGAGGGTGGCCTGCGGGTGCCCGGCCTTGTTGAGTGGCCCGCGCGAATTCCACAATCATTCGTCAGCGACATGCCGAGTTCGACGCTCGACATCTATCCAACCGTGCTCGCCGCGACCGGATGTCGAGCGGAGAAGCAAATCGAGCCGCTTGATGGCGTCAATCTGTTGCCGCTCTTCAGCCGCAAAATGGCTGAACGCGGCAAGCCGATTCCGTTTGTCGCGCGGCTGAATCAAGAAAACTCGCATGCGGCGTTGCTTGATTGGCCGTACAAGCTGCACACGAATGCCATGAACCTTCGAGGCAAGAAAGAAGGCGGCGATCAACCAGTCGCCCGCGAACTGCTGTTCGACGTTTCGAAGGATCCGAGGGAATCGACGGATCTCGCCGCCGCCCAGCCTGAGCGCGTGGCCAAGATGAAGGCGGAGCTTGCGGTGTGGAAAAGCTCGGCACTCAAAAGCTTGGCAGGCGCCGACTACGGCCCCGGTGTTGTGATCGAACCCGTCCCAACGCCTGCGAAAAACAAAAAGAAGGCGAGATAAGAGGCCCGTCAAGCGAGTGGAAAATGTCTTGTGGGTGGAGGGTGTCTTTCGATGCCGCCCACAAGCTTCGCCCGTCAAACCATCCGAGCCACAGATCGGCCTAAGCCGGCAGCAGTTCCTGGATTGGCTCGCCGTCCGGCAGAATCGGCATCGGGCGGCCATTGTGGTCGAGGAACGAATGATTCCAGTCGATGCCAAGATGCCGATACATCGTCGCCCAAAGGTCGCTCGGCGTAAGCGGCCGGTCTTGCGGATGTTCTCCCCGGCGATTGGTTGAGCCGATCACTTGGCCGGTCCGCATGCCGCCCCCGCAGAGCAGCATCGACATCGCCTGCGGCCAATGGTCCCGGCCGGGCTGCATAATGCCCGTCTGTGAGCCAATGGTCGGATTGATCCGCGGCGTGCGCCCGAATTCGCCCGTCACAATGACCAACACTTTGCGGTCGAGCCCCCGGTTGTAGATGTCTTCCACCAACGCCGTGACCGCTTGATCGTAAATCGGCAAACGGACCCGCAAGTCGTTGAACATGTGGCAGTTCACGGCGTGCGAATCCCAGTTGTACGTGCCTTCCTTGAGCCAAGGCACGCCCGAGATATAAGGATTTTCCAGCACCATCGTGACAAAGCTGCACCCAGCTTCAACCAGCCGGCGGGCGAGCAAACAGCGCTGGCCCCAAGCATGCTTGCCATAGCGTGCTCGCAACCCCTCCGGCTCTTGCGATAGGTCGAACGCTGTTCGTGTTCGGTCGTTCAATAGCATGTCGATCGCTTGACGATTGAATTTGTCGAGCGACTGCATGGCGTCAGTTCGGTCGAATGAACGACGCAAGTTGTCGAAGCCGCCCAGCAATCGCATACGGTCATCGAGCCGCTGTTCGATGTCGCGCGACACGCCAAGGTTTTGGATTTTAAAGTCCGCAGCGCTCGGATCGCCGCCGAAAGTGAACGGCGTGTAGGCCGTGCCCAGGTAGGCGGCTCCAAAGCTGAAAGTATCGAAATGAGTGCGGCCGTTATCGGCCCCGCAAATGTAGTTGGGCAGTCCTAGCTTGCGATCCTCGCGCAACTTAGCGACTACCGATCCGACCGCCGGATAATCGTTCACGAACCCCACAGGCTCGCGCGGATCACGCCCCGTCAGGAATTTCTTGTGGCCGCCACCGTGGTCGGCGAAGGTGTGGGCGACGGACCGAACGATGTTGAATCGCTGCGCCATTTTCGCGTGCAGTGGCAGCAGTTCGCACACATCCAAACCCGCGACTTCCGTCGGAATGGGCCGCATTTCGCCCCGGTAGTCGGTCGGCGCGTCCGGTTTCAGGTCGTACGTTTCCATGTGCGGAGCGCCGCCCGGCAACCAAACGAAAATCACCGAATGGTCCGATTTCGCGGTGTCGGTCGCCCCTTCCGCCTTCATGCGCAAAAGATCGGTTAACCCCAATCCGGCAACACCCGCAGAACCGATTTGAAGGAAATTGCGGCGGGCGAGCGGCCCTGAGCAGGCGACGGAGGGCTGGGACATGGCGGGAACTCCAAAAGGCGGCCAGGGGCCGGTCGAATCAACGTTCTCCGATAGTATTCCGTTAGAATCGGCTTCAAGTCAATTGCGCCGCCAGCCGTGGACGGGCGTTTTTTTCGATAGTTTGCGACAAGACTCGACAAAAGGCGATGATCGATGGATTTGCAGCTAAGGGATCGTTTTTTTCTCGTGACCGGCGGAGCGAAGGGGATCGGCGAGGCGATCGCTCGGGTCTTGGCGGCGGAAGGAGCCGTGCCGCTGATCGTGGGCCGCAACGCCGACGATAATCGGGCGGCGGTCGACGCGATCTGTTCTTCGGGTGGCCGCGCCTACGCCTTCCAAGCGGAACTGAGCGAAACGGCGGAATGCCAACGCGCCGTCGCCCAGGCCGTCGAAGTCGCCGGACGACTCGACGGACTAATCAACAATGCCGGCGTCAATGACGGCGTCGATCTCGAGCACGGCGACACCGACCGGTTCCTCGCCTCGCTGAGGAAAAATCTGGTGCACTATTACGACATGGCCCGGTTCGCCCTCCCCGAACTGAAAAAGACCCGTGGTCCGATCGTTAACATCGGATCCAAAGTCGCCGAGACCGGCCAAGGCGCCACTTCGGCCTACGCGGCGGCCAACGGTGGCCGAAACGCGCTCACCCGTGAATGGGCGGTGGAACTGCGGAAGTACGGTATCCGCGTCAACGCGGTCATCGTCGCCGAATGCTGGACGCCGCTGTATGCCAACTGGATCAAGACGTTACCCGACGGCGCCGAGGCGAAACGCCGCATCGAAGCCAAAGTGCCATTCGAACAACGCATGACGACCAGCGTGGAAATCGCCAGGATGGTCGCCTTCCTTTTATCCGAGTGCTCCAGCCACACCACCGGCCAGTTGATCCACGTCGACGGCGGCTACGTCCACCTGGACCGCGCGCTGACGTGAGTGGCCAAACCCAACTGCTTCGATTGAAGTACCGGTTCTATGATCGTAAAACAATTGGCATCGTTTTGGCCATATCGCCTTCAACCGCGTGTCTCCCGAACCTACAAGGTTGTGCACCAGGATTGCGTTCCCGATCCAACATTCCACTGAACTACCGAGCCATAGTCTGCGACGGACCGGACATCCACTTCTTATGCTTTCACCCTTAACTCAAGTATCCACAAG
>JBJTOW010000209.1:0-3355 GCA_046074805.1 Planctomycetota bacterium
GGAGTCACCAGCAACGACGGGATACGATAGGTGTGGTATCCGTCGGCTCCGGAGTTCCACAGTGGTCGTCGTTCGAATCGCGCTTCCTGGGTAGCGACTCGACCATCGTCGAAGTATTTCTCCACGACCCATCGCGGTTGCCAGGGATCTGGTTTACGCGATTTGCCGGTCAGGTCGAGTGTCGGCGGCTCGAATCGCAACCGCTCGGGCAGCGCGACTCGGTCGCCTACTCGGGTTTGCCAATCGACGAGCAGTTTCCGTAAGCGTTCCATCAGCGGACCGCTCTCTGGTGCGGCGGCGATGTTGCGGGTCTCGTGCGGATCGGCGACGAGATCGAACAGTTGCGCGTAGGCCAGCTTCGGATAGACAATCAGTTTATGCCGATCGTCACGTACCGACCGTTGATGTTCGAGGAAAGGTAGAAAGACCGAGTCGCGGATCTTGTCACGACGGCCCTCCCAGAGCGGCCGCAAGCTCTGGCCCGCCAAGCCCTCGGGAACAGGTGCGCCAGCGGCGTCGAGCAGTGTCGGGAATAAATCGAACAGATAGGTGAAAGCGTTGGTCGATCCGCCAGCGGAAACTCCGGGCCCGGCGACGATCAGCGGCGTTCGCATGCTGTGTTCGAAAACGCTTTGTTTGCCGAGCAATCCATGGCTGCCGATCGCCAAACCATTGTCGGCGGCGAATACGATCAACGTGTTTTCGGCCTGTCCCGTCTCCTCCAGAGCGCGCAGGATACGCCCGATTTGCCCATCCATGTGCGTGACCATGCCGTAGTATTCGGCCAATTGGTCGCGGATCATCGCCTCGGTTCGTGGCCAAGCGCCCAGGTTCTCATCGCGTCCACCATCCATCATTCCATTGTCGAACGGCAATTGCGGCAGAAAATCGGGAGGCAATGGCGGTCGGTCGCGGTAATAAGGTTCGCGGAATTCCCTCGGCGGCTGACGTGGATCATGCGGCGCCGTCAAGGCGACGTACGCGAAAAACGGCTGGGAAGCTTTGTGATTCTTCAAAAAGCCAATCGCGGCGTCCGCGAACAGTTCACTCGAGAACGACTCTCCCCAGCGTTCGTCCGTCAGCTTGCCATCGGGCCCCAAGTCGCGGACCGGAACTCGCGTGTGGTCGGACATGCCGCCAAACATGATCGAACGGCCGCTCCGAAACGCCCGCAACCAAGATGCCTGTCCGTTATGCCACTTGCCGGTCGCGAACGTCGCGTAGCCATGTTCAGACAGAATCTCTGGCAGCAGCCGTTCGCCCTTCAACGTCGGCGCGTCGACCTGAAACCAAGTCTTGCCGGTCATGATCATCGCGCGGCTCGGCACGCACACCGCGCCGCTGTTGCCACCGAATACGTAATTCCTACGGAAACTGAATCCGCGCACCGCCAAGCGGTCCAGATGCGGGGTTTTAATGTGCGGATTGCCGTGGGCCGCAATCGTGTCCGCCCGCTGGTCGTCAGCCAAGATGAACAGGACATTCGGTCGACGCTCCGCCCCAAAAGCCCCCATGGCCAAGGAGGCGAACATCACCAGGGGAAACACGAGACCGGCAACAATGGAGCGCATAGCGGTGGCCGCTGGTAAGTGGCGGGAAACGGGTGGTGACTAATGAGTGGCGGCAGTCGGCTCCGAGCCACAGCGTCCGTCTCCAGACCGCTGGCACGCGGCGTTTCTACATTCCGCTAGGTGCGGGAGGCATCGGCGTCGCCGCCGGAGCCTGAGCCGCTGGAGCCGGCGTCGGAGCGGCTGGGGCCGTCGGAGCAACAGCGCGCTCAGCGGCGTTCACGGCGCCCAGCGCGGCGGCGTACGGCCCCTTACCCTCGCTCGTCTGCCGCACTTCCTCCTCCAGTTTCGCGGCCATCGCCGGGTCGACAAACTTGTACAGCAACTTACGGGTGTCCTCGAACAGTTTGTCAATCTTCGCCTGCACTTTTTTGTAGGAGGTGGTGATCCGGGGCTGCTGCTGATCAAGCAATTTTTGCACGTCGTCTCGGGAAGGCAACGCTTTGAATTCCTCGAGTAGCTTTTGTGCTTCGGCGATCTTGCCCTCGGACAGTCGCGATCGGATCCGCTTCGCGTACAGTTCCCGCTGCGCGACCAAATCGGTGAGCACCGCCTGCACACCGGCCACGAAGCCTTCGGCTTGAAGGCGTTTATCGTCGGGAGTCAAGTCGACGACCATCTCGGGTTCATAGCCCGGCACAGTTGGCAAGCGAGCGAGCAGCGAGCCGCCATTCTTGACATAGACAACTCGCAGCGGCGAGTCGGCTTGCTTGGGCAATTCCATCGTGCCACGCCAGTCCGTCCGACCGATCAGTTCGACTTTTTCCGATTTTGGATCTTTGGCGAAGATGTCGTAACCGGAGAGCGGCTGAGGAGGTTTTTCGTTGGTTCTCAACCGCACGGTGGTGGATTCCCCCTCGGCACGCACGGCCAAGGCGAAACGCTCGGTCCGCGCGCTGTTCCTGCCGGTGATTGGAAAACGCACGCCCGTGTGCGGCTCGCATTCCAGCCGCCCACCATCCCGTTTTTTCACCATGAGGAATGAAAACGGAATCGCTTGGACACCCAGCGGCGGACGAGGCTCGCCGTAGCGATCATTATGCCGTACCCAGGGACGCAACAAACTGTCGTCGCCGACCAAAACCGGTTCGTCACCCCGAACCACGAGCGCGCCCGCACGGAGCCGTGTCATGATCGATTTGTCTTGAGCGTAGTCGATGCGGACCAGCGGCAAAAAACTCGCGTGCAATCCGGCGACGACCACGCTCGGCAATCCGGCCGCATCCGGGGCCTCGGTTTCCCACGCTGCTGTCCAGCGTCTTGCTCGCACATCCATTTCCCGCGCGCGAACACGCCATCCGCCGGCGACCGCCGTGACGCTTGCCACCAGCAGTTTGTCGCTCTTGAAAACCGCTCGCATTTCGGCGACCAACGGGTCGCGGGCCAACGCCGACTCGGCCTCCACGGCTTCCGACTTTTGTTGATCGGTTGGCTTAGCGGTTGCTTGGTCGGCGGGAACAGCCACAGGCGCCGACCCGGCCGCGTTCGCACTTGGCTCGGTCGACTCACCGGCAGAGGCCTTCGAGGAGGAGGTCTTCGATGAGGCGGCTCCGCTGGCCGGCTTATCGGCTTGTTTCGGTGGCGTTTGCTTACCGAGCTTTGCGGCGGCGGCCAGTTCTTCGGGCGGGATAGGCGTGTCGCGGTAGAGTAGTTCGGTAAGGTAGCGTGGCGGCGGGCGACGAACTTGCACATCCCAGGTGGCGCCAAAAGCCGCCTCGGATTGATCGATGACGGCCCGTTCGATCTCCGAATTCAACCGAGTCGGCAACTCAGGCACGGACTCCAAC
>JBJTOW010000210.1:0-3871 GCA_046074805.1 Planctomycetota bacterium
CTTATCCTTCTTCGGCTGCATCTTACTTCACTCCCAGTTCTTTCGCTTGCGGCTGCTGCGCCTGATGATCGTGCGAGTTACCCGTGTAGATTTTCAGCTTGTTCAGCATCTTCCGGGCCAGTTTGTTCTTCGGCAACATGCGGCGCACCGCCTCGCGAAGAATCAACTCGGGTCGCGTGTCACGCCGCTTTTCCGCGGTGACAAACCGTTGCCGGGTGTAGCCGGTGAACCACGCGTATTCCTTCTGTTCCCACTTGCGGCCGGTGAACTTCACCTTGGCGGCATTGAGGACGATGACGTAATCGCCTGTGTCCACGTGCGGCGTATACGTCGGCTTATGCTTGCCCATCAACACCATGGCGATGTCGCTCGCAAGCCGCCCGACGACTTTATCGGAAGCATCCACCACCCACCACTTCGCGTCGGCTGTTCCCGCCGCCGCCAATGTCGTCTTCGTGCCTGCCAAAGTAACATCCTCCCAGTTCGCCCCGTTCCGTGAACAAGACAATTCGTTGGCAAAGTGAAACGACGGAGTGTACCGTTGCGCGACAACCCGTTCAAGGGTCGATTCCCAGGGCCCGTCTATTTTCTTCCCGGGCTTGATTGATGTTTTCGCTCGGCCTCAGCTAAACTATAGCCACGTCTGAAGTTCGTCTGATAGGACCGCGAGTCGGTGGACGTCGTTCGGCGCTACCCGTCCCGTGCCACAGATTCTTCCCATCCACGGCCGTTGATCAACAGCTGCGAAAGGCGGGGTTCGCGATGAGGATAGCGGTACTGAAGGAAACCTTCGCCGGTGAGCGGCGGGTGGCGCTTGTGCCGGCGAACGTTCCGGGCATTATCAAGGCCGGCGGCGAAGTGTTCGTCGAGGCTGGGGCGGGCGAATCGGCTGGCTTTTTGGATGCCGCCTATGCGGATAAAGGGGCCGAGGTGGTCGGCGACCGAGGGGCTTTGTTCGACGCCGATCTGCTGCTGCAAGTGCGCAGCTTGGGTGCCAATTCCAAGGCGGGCGCCGAGCATGACTTGCCGCACCTTCGGGCTGGCCAGTACGTCATCGGCATGGCCGACCCGCTCGGCAATCCGGCCGATGCGAAGCGGTTCGCCACAACGGGCGCGACGCTGTTCGCTTTGGAGTTAATCCCGCGGATCACGCGGGCTCAAAGCATGGACATTCTGTCGTCCCAAGCAACGATAGCAGGGTACCGGGCTGTGCTTCGCGCCGCGCTGGAACTGCCCAAAATCTTTCCGCTGATGATGACGGCGGCGGGCACGCTGTCAGCGGCGAAGGTGTTTGTGCTCGGAGCGGGCGTCGCCGGTTTGCAAGCGATCGCCAGTTCTCGCAAGCTGGGTGGCGTTGTTTCGGCGTATGACGTGCGTCCCGCGTGCCGCGAGCAGGTTGAATCGCTTGGGGCGAAGTTCGTGGAAGTGCCGCTCGAAGCCAAAGGGGCCGAGGACAAAGGCGGCTATGCGACCGCGATGGACGAGGAATTCTATCGCCGTCAACGGTCTGTGATGGCCGACGTGGCCCGGCAGTGCGACGTGGTGATCGCCACAGCGGCGATACCCGGTAAGCGGTCTCCGTTGTTGTTAACGGCCGACGCGGTCGCCGGGATGGCGCCGGGTTCGGTCGTCGTCGACTTGGCGGCGGAGCGTGGAGGCAACTGCGAATTGACGCAAGCTGACCAGCGGGTTGTGGCCCATGGCGTAACGATTCTTGGTCCCACCAATCTGCCGGCGGAAGCGCCGTTCCACGCCAGCCAGATGTTTTCGAACAACGTCACCAAGTTCCTGCTGAACATGCTGAAAAAGGGACAACTGGACATTAACCTCAACGACGAAATCATCCGCGAAACGCTGGTGACACGGGGTGGTGAAGTCGTCCACGAACGGGTCCGCGCCCTCGGTGTTTAGCGAAGCTCGTGAAAAACTGGCCCCTGAAAAACTGGCCCCTGAAAGACTGGCTCGACCTTGTCCAGCCCAGGCAGTGTTTGTCGAATCTAGGTTGCAAGCCCACGGAAAACTTCCCATGATCCGGCCCCTCCTCGCAGTGCCTGCACTCCGCAAGGCCGCTTTGCCGTTGCTGCTGGTCGCGGGGTGGCTGTCGTTGGCGGCTGTCGTGGCCGCTCATCCGGGGCATGACGCGCCGGATGGAGACGGCGGTCGGCGGGTGGTTCAAAAAGCCCAGCCAGCCGACTCTGGGCCAGCGGCGACGACCGGCAAACCATCGCGCGGCACGGTGCTTGTCGGCAGTGTGACGGTGTTCATTTTGGCGGTGTTCGTGGGGTTTGAAATCATCAACAAAGTTCCGCCCACACTGCACACGCCGCTCATGTCCGGGTCGAACGCTATCAGCGGAATCACGGTGGTCGGCGCGATCTTGGCCAGCGGCAGTGGCCGCTGGGACGCGGCGGCGATCATGGGTGCCGTGGCGGTGGCGCTGGCGAACATCAACGTGGTTGGCGGGTTCTTGGTAACGCATCGCATGCTGCTCATGTTCAAGAAACGATAAGGGGTCGACTGTGATCTTGGAATCGCTCCTTCCCCTGGCCTATTTGCTGTCGGCGGTGTGCTTCGTCGTCGGCCTGAAGATGATGTCCAGTCCCCGGACGGCCGTGCGGGGAAATCTGGTCGGCGCGGCGGGTATGGCGTTGGCGATTGGCGCCGCGTGCCTTGAACGCGGCGTCGCGTCCCACACGTTGATCGCCGGTGGCTTGGCGATCGGCGCCGTGATTGGCTGGGTGCTCGCGGTTCGGGTGCAGATGACCGGAATGCCGCAAATGGTGGCGCTGCTAAACGGACTGGGTGGCGCCGCATCGACGCTGGTGGCTTGGTCGGATTTGCTCAACGGGGCGGATCATCCGGTCGACACGCTGATCGCGGTGGGAGCCACGGGATTGATCGGCACGGTCACGTTTTGGGGCAGCTTGGTGGCCTACGCGAAGCTTGAGGAAATGCGGGGATTCCGCGAACCGATGAGTTTACCGGGCCAACAGGTGATCAACGCGTTGTTGGTCGTTGCCTGTTGCGCGTTGACCGGAGTGCTCGCGACCAACCACGACAAGTCCGTGCAGATCTCGTGTTATGTCGGCATCGTGGTGCTTTCCACCGTGCTTGGAGTTTTCCTCGTCAATCCGATTGGCGGGGCGGACATGCCCGTCGTGATTTCGCTCATGAATTCCTATTCGGGACTGGCTGGAGCGGCGACCGGGTTCGTCATCGACAATAACGGTCTGATCATCTCCGGCTCGCTTGTCGGAGCCTCGGGCGTCATCCTGACGCGAATCATGTGCAAGGCGATGAACCGATCGCTTTTCAACGTGTTGTTCGGCGTCATGGGAGGAAGCGGCTCCAGCGGTCCGACGGACGCGATTTACGCCACGGTTCGCAGCACGTCGGCCGAGGACGTGGCGTCGATCCTGGACGGGGCTCAGCGAGTGGTTGTGGTGCCCGGTTACGGCATGGCGGTGGCCCAGGCGCAACATGCAGTTCGCGACCTGGCGAAGTTGCTGGAAGCGAAGGGGGCGACGGTCGAGTACGCCATTCATCCGGTTGCTGGCCGCATGCCCGGCCACATGAACGTGCTGCTCGCCGAGGCAGACATCGCCTACGACAAATTGAAGGAAATGGACGAAATCAATCCGACGCTGGAGACCGTCGACGTGGCGATCGTGCTCGGGGCCAACGATGTCGTCAATCCGCTCGCCAAGACCGACCCCAACAGCCCGATCGCCGGCATGCCGATCATCGAGGTCGACAAGTGCCGCACAGTGGTTGTGATCAAACGCAGCCTCAGCCCTGGATTCGCGAAAATCCCGAACCCGCTATTCGCCGCCCCGAACGCTTTGCTACTGTACGCCGACGCTCAAAAGGC
>JBJTOW010000211.1:0-5536 GCA_046074805.1 Planctomycetota bacterium
GTCGATGGTCCCGGTTCGTTCACCGGACTGCGTGTCGGCTTGGCCACGGCTAAGTTGTTCGCCTACGCGACTGGCGCCGAAGTGCTCGGCATTGACGCCTTCGCCGCCATCGCGTCCGCCGCCCCGCCAACGCTGGACATCCGCGAGGCGTCCGAGCGCGACAATGGGGACAGTTTGGCCGTCGAACGTATGGCCATCGACCAATTGAATATCGTTTCAGACGCTCAACGCGGACAATTGCTCGCCGCTCGCTGGAAACGCGTCGCGGGGAGCGATTGGGATGAGGACGTTTCGACCAGTCTGTTGGATGTCGACCGTTGGCTCGCGAGTCTCGCGCCGGGAGATGTGGTCGCCGGCCCCGCGCTTTCCACGGGTCGCCCCGCGCTAGCTGCTTCCCTCCCGCCCGGCGTATTCGCTTTGCCGGAAAACTTCTGGTTACCCACCGCCGCCTTCGTCGCCAGACTCGCCTGGCGTGATTTTCAGGCGGGGCGCCGCGACTCGCTGTGGTCCCTCGTGCCCCGCTATCACCGCCCGAGTGCCGCCGAGGAGAAACGTGCGGAAGGGTGAACTTCGACCGAGTCGTTTTTTATGAACGAAAACCGTCGACTGACGCTTGGCGACGAACATCGAGTGCTTTGTCAACGTTTCCCTTTCGGGGTGCGACGGACTTCCGCGGCCGTCGCGGTATGATTTGTTCGGACGGGAAGTCTGTCATGCGAGTCCCCGAGGTCTCAAGGGACAGAAGGACTACCGCCGTAACGCCGCTTGGCTGGCGTGCCGCATTTGTTCCAATTCGTTGTTGAACTCGGCGCACATATTGGCCAAATCCGCGCGTCGGGTTCCGATCCGAGCGACCTGCTGGCTTGCCTCGTTCAGATACTGATCAGCTAGCCAACCTTCGTGATCGCGAACCGCGTCCCGAAACTCGTGCAAGCCACGCAGCGATTCCTGGGCCAATTTCCGTTCGTCTCCTTGGCCGGCTTGGTCGCGAATATCGAGCAATAACAACACCAAACGAAGGTGCCACACCGTTACTTGCTGAGCGGGCTCCAGCGATTGGATTTTGGAAACCATCGGTCGAGGCGTGCCGCGATAAGCCAGGGGCGAAGCAATCGGTGGCGCCGGGCAAAGTGTCGCGATGCTCGGTCCGGATGGCGGGGCCATTTCGGACACGCTGGCGAAGGAAACGTCGCGCACCATTGGGCCATCCACGTCGTCGCCTGTGTTTTCGTCGTCGTCTCTGTCATCGTCCGAATCGTCGTCGTCCGTGTCGTCATCATCTTCCATGTCGTCATCTTCCATGTCGTCATCTTCCACCGCGAAACCATGGATGGTGCTGTTCCATTCCTTCTCGGATTCGCAGAACGAAAACGCGAACCCCTCCTCTTCGTGGCAGACCATGATTTGGTGGAAGCTAGGGGTATCCAGCTGCTTGCTCCATCGGCAAATCGGACAATCGGGATCGTGAAACTGGTCGTGTTCCTCCACCACCCAAGGCACGCGTCGCCGCTCTTGTTCGATCACCCAGCGCGGAGTGCATCCTCGCAGGCCGTCATAGCCGGGCCGATCGAGCCATTCGTCGCGCCAGACTCGCAGTTTGTCCACAAGCGTGGCCTGGGTGAACTGTCCGCGACCGTCGAGCCGTGACCACGCCTCGGCAAGCAGGTAACGGATCATTTCGTAGTAGATCGCGTATTCCTTGATCCCGTGGCCCGATTCGCGGACGGCCTCCGAGTCCGCTGGGAGCGGCGGCGGACATTCTTTCAGCACTGACCACTCCCATTCGCGCGCCGACATTTCGTCGTCGATTTCTTCGATGCGGCCGATCAGCAAATCACGCGGACAAGCGCCGAACAGGTCGGCGCGGGCCGTTAACAGCCATTCCGCGTGGATATCGCGGATCAAATCGTCACTGTCCCTAAATCGGTCGCTCAGCAATGCCTCGGCCAAAAACTCGAGCAATCGGTCGTACAGAACGGCTTGATCGTCCACTCGCAGGAGCGACGCCCGCACCTTCCGCTGTTGCGCGACCACCCGCTTCCACTCGGAAGCGATCCCTCCGGCTTGGACGACCTTGTCGGCCGGAAAGCTTTCCAGCAGAACCGTCCATGAAGGCGATAGTCTGAAGCGGGTCGCAACCTCTCGGTCCGGGTTGTCGTCGACGTAGGTGACGCGGCCATACGCCTCCACTGGGAAGCCCACTCCCTGCGCCACGAGCACGCGGGCGGGCAAATCGATCAATATGCCGGTTGAGGGCACTGCGTCGGCAGTCCACGTCAAGGCGACGTTCGTCGCCAGCGTGTCCGCGCTCAGCGGGTCGTGCGGGTCCGTATGGTGCCCCGCAGGCAATTCGGGCACAATCGGGTAGAAGTCCTCAAGCAATGATCTTTCGCCGATTCGTTTCGCGAAGCGGCTGAGGGCCAGATCCAGCTCGACAAGCGTTGTCGGATTGGCCGACAAGGCGGCGACAATCGCGCGAGCGAAAAGCGGAGAGACCTGGCCACGCAGCGACCGATGCGGGTCGCTTAACAAGACATCAACGAGAGCCATGGGAAGCAAACTCCATCATCGAAACAGCCGCCCCGCCGGTCCCTCAACCGACTAGGCGTTCCGCTCGATTCCGTTTGCCCCACGAAATCGCCACAACTTTACGAAGGTGGACATCGCGGCGGCAAGACGACGCGATCGAACGGGGAAAATTTTTTGAATTGTTTGTTCAACGGCTTCGCTCACCTCCCGCCATTCATGGACCACCTCACTCCCGCCGAACGCAGCCAGTTGATGTCGCGTGTCCGTGGCAAGGACACGGCTCCGGAACGTCTCGTCCGCTCCCTCATCCATCGCCTTGGTTACCGCTTCCGATTGCATGTCCGAGACTTGCCAGGGAAGCCGGATTTGGTGTTTCCCCGTTTCCGAGCCGCGATCCTCGTGCATGGTTGCTTTTGGCACCAACACCACTGTCCAGCCGGCGACCGGATTCCAAAATCGCGAGTGGCCTACTGGCGCGCCAAGTTGGAGGGCAATGTGCAACGCGATGCGCGTCAGAGGCGGGAACTCAAGCAACTTGGCTGGCGAGTGCTCGTGATTTGGGAATGCGAGTGCCGGCGGCATTCACCTGAGCGATTGGCGCGCCGTATCATCCGGTTCCTCGAGGCGACGCGCCGAGAGTCCGCGTCGCGTAAGTCGCCCAAAAAATCCATTTCCTCCCAAAAGAAGAGCCTTACATGAGCGGTGAGATGCGAGTACTGGTCACGGGTGGCAGCGGCTTCGTCGGCACGTGGGTGCTCAAGGAACTGCTCGCTCGAAATGCCGCGGTCGTGGCGCTTGACAATCGCCCGGCCCCGGATCGGTGGCGCCGAGTCCTCGGCGACTCCGCCGCGCGGATTGCCACTTCGTCCGTATCGCTACTCGATCGCGACTCGCTCGCACAGATTCTTACCGCCGAGCGGATCACGCACATCATTCACTTGGCCGCGTTGCTCACCCCAGAATGCCAAACCGATCCATTTCGCGGTTGTGAAATCAATGTATTGGGCAGTGTCGCCGTATTCGATGCCGCCCGGTTGGCGCGACGGATCGAGTCGATCGTCTACGCCAGTTCCTACGCGATTTACGGACCGGAAGCGGCCGGGCCTGATGCGACCGGGCCGGATCAACCCGCCAACCGGCCGCCGATGTTTTACGGGGCGTTCAAGCAGGCGTTCGATATCATCGCGGATCAATATGCCCGCCACTTCGCGCTGAATTCCATCGCTATTCGGCCGCACGTGGTTTATGGTCCCGAACGCGAACAAGGGTTGACCGCTGGCCCGTCACTCGCGTGTCGAGCAGCCGCTCGGGGCGAACCCTACACGATCGGTTTTCGAGGCGTGGTGGGCTACGACTACGTCGAAGACGTCGCTCGGGCCTTTGTCGACTCCGCCCTCCAGTGCCCGCCGGGATTCGCCGGCTTTGAAATGCCCAGTCAATCGGCTACGACCGAGCAATTCATCGCGGCGATCGAGGAGGTTGAACCGTCCGCCCGCGGAATGATGCAGGTTGGCGGACCGACGATCCCGGCCAACATTCCGCCTCAACCGGTCTCGATTGCCGCTCTATTGCCCCATTGGCGCACAACCACGTTGAAGGACGGAATCCGCCGGACAATCGACTTTTACCGACGAAACGCGTCGTAAAGCGGCAGCATTCGAACAGCTCCAAAGGCTCGAGTGTTTACAGCATCGTCGCCAGCTAGCCACAATGCTATCCTGTCCGCCCCACCATCAATGCGAGGAGTCTTTCCATGCCATTCCACCTCGCTCGCGTCGCCATCCGCTGCCTTGATCGTCGTGGCGTCCACGTGAACGCGGCTGTATGGGGCGGGATGCTGGTCGCGGTGTTCGGGGCGCTACTGCCGATTTTCACTTCGTTCACCAGCGCCGAAACGCCACCAAAATCGATCCCAAAGCCGTTGTTCGAGGAACATATCCTTCCGATTTTGAAGGCCCGCTGTTTCCGTTGTCATGCCGGTACCGAACCTGCCAACGGCTTGCGGGTGACATCCCGGGCCGAACTGCTCGCCGGCGGTGATTCGGGGCCGGCTATCCGGCTCGGGGCTGCGGAGTCGAGCCTACTCTGGGTGAAGCTCGCCAGTGGCGAGATGCCGAAAGACGGCCCGGTTCTGTCCGCTATGGAAAAAGGACTTATCCGTGTTTGGATCAATGACGGCGCTCCCAGCACCGCCCCGGTCGCGGCTGCCGGGATCGGCGGCACTCCGTCTGGCGAACCGCGGGCAGCTGGATCTGTAACCACGCCTACCCATTGGTCCTTCCTACCACCGGTCCGACCTGCCGTTCCCGCCACTCGACGCGGCGATCCGCCGACAAAAGTCGATGGGACGATGCCGGCTTTGAATGCGATTGAGCCTGACCGTTCATCGCCACGAACAGCCGTCGACGCCTTCGTCATGGAAGCGCTTCAGGCCAAGGGCCTGTCGGTTGCCAGTGACCGATCAGACCGATCATCAATCCGTCCGATCAGCCACTCGGTAAGTTGTTCTCGGAAGATTTTCGAGTTGTGTCGGATATCTGTCGGCAATCGACTTGGATAGACTTCGAACGCATCGATATCCAAGCTTGGATGGTGCTTTTGCAAGAGAGATCTCCACTGTTGCTTATGCATCTCCAATGCACGGAGAACTTCTTTGCGATGCTCGGGCCAAGGTTCGACGATCACCACTGGCTTTTGATTAGGGGGTTGTCCCAAGGGGACCAAAGCGCTCCGATAGACACTCCGATGGGTGTTGACAACCGCCTCGATCGGTTCGGTGAAGATCGGACCTTGGGACGTTCTGACACGATGGCTTTTGCGACCACAAAACCAGAAACGGTCCGAAGCGTCCAGATAACCGACATCCCCCATGCGATGCCAAACTACGGGCTCGCCTTGAGCATCGTGCCCTAAGAATTTGTGAAGTTGATTTTGATCGGTTCTCGTCACGTAACGATGGGTAACGCTCGGACTGCAGACCATGAGTTCGCCAATTTGCCCAGGGTCG
>JBJTOW010000212.1:0-6060 GCA_046074805.1 Planctomycetota bacterium
CGCGGCTCAACTTGTCACTCGACGTCCACGAAGCGATCGAGGACTTGCCGCCGCTCGCCCAACGGATCTGCGCGGCGCTCGCCGAAGGCCAATCGCTGAACGAGATCGCGAAGCGCCTTGGCTTGCGCTGGCGAGCCGTTCGCGAACAGGTCGACGGCATCCGCCGCTACTTCGCGTATCTCGGACTCGGACTGCCGGCGAAATCTCGCGATCCGGCCGAGGAGGCCGCATGACCAGCGACACGCCGACATCGCTGTTGATTACGGCCCGCGCGGCGGCCGAGTTGTGCGGCAAGTCCCTGCGAACCTGGCGCACCTGGGATGCGGCCGGTTCGATTCCGCGCTCGGTGCGGATCGGTCGCTCTCGCTTGTGGCGCGTGGATGAACTTCGGGCCTGGATCGAAGCCGGGTGTCCGAATCGCCGCGACTGGGAGTCGCGTCGCGCGGCCGCCGCTCACAAATGATCCGAAATCAATGGCCGGCGTCCCGGCTTCGCCTTGCCATGTTTTTGACGTCACCGCTCAGTGTGTCCGAACCGCCGGAGTCGTGCGGGATCGATCTACTGAGGAGGATTCGCAGTGGCCAGTCTGTACAAGAAGCCGATCGTGACGCGCGATCCCAAGACCGGGCGTCGCGTGAAGTCCAAGACGAAGAAATGGTGGGGCCGGTACCGAGATGTGTCGGGACGCGAGAAACGCGTCCCGCTCGCGATCGACCGGAGCGCGTCGCAGGCGATGCTCAACGAACTCGTGCGTTTGGCGGAGCGCGAACGAGCCGGTCTGATCGAGCCCACCGATAAGCACAGCAAGCGACCGATCGCGGAGCACATCGAGGACTACGAACGCCATTTGGCGGCGAAGGCGAACGCTTCGCGTTACATCTCCCTGGCGATCGGCAGGATCAAGGCCCTGATCGCCGGCTGCCGAATTCGCACGGTTCGAGACCTGTCCCCGTCGGGCGTCGCGAATTGGCTGCGCAACAAACGCGACATCGACGCTTTCGGCGTGTCGACCAGCAACGACTACCTGGTGGCGATCAAGGCGTTCGGGAACTGGCTCGTGCGAGACGGACGCCTCACGCACAATCCATTGGCGCATCTGCAACGACTCAACGCCGACATGGACGTGCGTCGGCAGCGCCGAGTGCTCACGCCCGATGAACTTTCGCGTCTCATCGCGGCCGCCGAGTCGAGCCGCCGGACACCGGGGCCCAACCAGGGCCCCGACCGGGCGATGCTCTACCGCCTGGCGGCCTTCACGGGATTGCGGGCCCAGGAACTCGCGAGTTTGACCGCTCGATCGTTCAGCCTGCGATCGAATCCGCCCACGGTTTGCGTCGAGGCGTGCTACTCCAAACACCGCCGGACCGACGTTCTGCCGCTCGAAGCCTCCCTCGTGGGAAGTCTGGAAGACTACTTACGCCGGCGAGTCGACGACTCGGACTGCGGAAGTCCGACCAATCGTCTCTGGCCAGGTCAATGGTATCGCAAGGCCGCCAAGATGTTGCGTCGGGACCTGGACGCGGCCCGACAGGCCTGGATCAAAGAGGGCCAGAATGTCGACGAACGGAAAGATCGCGAGCAGTCCGACTTCTTGCTCCCCTGCGACGGCGCCGGCCGCGAGGCGGATTTTCACTCGCTGCGGCACGGCTTCATCACGTACTTGGTCACCGCGAACGTGCCGCCCAAAGTGGCCCAGATGCTCGCTCGGCACTCGACGATCACGCTGACGGTGGATCGGTACACGCATCTCGGCATCACGGACTTGGCCGGAGCGTTGGAGCGGCTGCCATCCTTGCCCGGCCCTAGCAAGTTGGCCACCCACGTTTCCTAGAGATTGTCAAGCGCTCACCGACGTCCCTCGATCGGAATCGCGGGATCTCAAAAAACCGCAATAGGAACTTTCAGTCGACGCCGCGACTTCGCCGTTGACCGCTGCTTGAGCGCGATCCGATCGCGCCGCGCGAGGTGCCCACAGTGGTGCCGAGCTGTTCGAAAAGGCGCCCACTATGGTGCCGTCAAATCCGCCGCTTAGCGTTACTTTTTGCACCGATTTGCACCGCAACGCGCGGCGAGGCGCGCGAAAGCGGGTCGCCGGAACTGGCGACCCGTGGCGGCGTTGCGCGAGACTGCTCAACGACTTACAGACAGCGGAGGGCACGGGACTCGAACCCGCAACCCCTTGCGGGGCACCACATTTCCAATGTGGCCGCTAGCCATTCGCTTACCCTCCGAGAACTAAGGTGAGCAGATTAACGAAAAACCCCCGCGAAAACCAGATCGGCTCGCGGGGATTTTATCGGTTCTTCGGCTCGCGTCGCGGACTATACCAAGTCGGCGATTGGACGCCCCTTTTCGATCATCGGTGTCGGCCGACCACCTGGACTCGGGAAGTGCAAGCGTTGGTCAATTCCCAGGACCTCGAAGACCGTCGCCATCAAGTCCTGCGGCGTGATCGGCTGGGTCTTCGGCACGTCCACTTTGGAGGCCGATTCACCAATGACTTGGCCCATCCGCAGTCCACCGCCGGCCAACGCCAAAGTGCTCAACGGCGCCCAGTGGTCGCGGCCCGCGTTCTTGTTCACTCGCGGCGTACGCCCAAACTCGCCCGTGATCACCAACAGCACGTTCTTGTCCAGTCCGCGCTCGGCGCAGTCTTCGACGAACGCCGATACGGCTTGATCCAACTGCGGCGACCGGGACTTCATCGCTTGGGCAATCGTGCCGTGCATGTCCCAGCCACCGTAATTCAATGTCACCACGCCACAGCCAGCCTCGCAGAGTCGGCGGGCCAACAGCATCTGCTCGCCAAGCCCCTTGCCGTACCGCTCGATCGTCTTCGGCGACTCGCTCTTGGTGTCGAACGCCTTCGTGGCGTTGCCGAACACCAAGTTGAACGCCTGTTCCTCAAACTGATCCAATCCCTGCATGAGGCCGGACCGATCGCTTTGGCGGTTCATGCGGTCGAGCGAATCGAGCAGATTGCGGCGGTCGCCAATTCGATCTTCTGGCAACGTCAAGGTCATGTTCTTACGCGCTTGGCCGTTCTGATCGAAAGGACCATAGCCCGTGCCCAGGAACGACGGGCCGTCCGCGAAAATGCCGCCCAGACGCACGTAGGTTGGCACGCCACTGCCCTCTCGGCTAGCGCCACGCACGCGGGAAACAATTGAACCCAGTGAAGGCTTAGTCGCCAAACCGCCGTTGTCGGCTTGCTTGTTGTCGTATCCCGTCATCACGAAGTGCGTACCGCCCGAGTGTCCGCTGTTCGTGTGGGCAAACGATCGGACAAAGGCCATCTTGTCCGCGACCCGCGCGATTCCAGGGAACGTGCCGCCGACTGTCACGCCGGGAATCGGCGTCGATTCTTCGCCCGTCGTGCTGCGATACTCGGACGGAGCGGTCATCTTCGGATCAAACGTCTCCACGTGCGTCGGTCCGCCGCCCAGCCACAACCAAACGACCGAAGTGTCCTTCACCGGCTTTCCCGCAGCCGCCGCTTCCGCCCGTGCTCGTAGCAGTCCCGGGAGCGTCAACGAACCCGCTCCCAGACTGCCCACCTTGAGAAACTCACGGCGCGAGGAACCCTCGCAATCACGATGACGACGGTTGAACAACAGACTCAACATGGGCGGGAAGTCCTTACGTCATGAGGAAGGGTGGAAGGCGGGAATGGGCCATGGCGGGGCGTCGAGCGAAATTGCGGGATGAAATCGCCCTGTGCTTAGGACGACCCAACAACACTTTCGGAGTCGGGAGAAGGACTGTTCCAACCCCCACCTCTCGCGGCACTATAAATAAATCGACGCCAATCTGTCAACGAATTCAGTCAGCCTCCGCTAAATTCGCCATCGCGACCCGGATTGCCGCGCCGATCAGACATCGCTCAACGCCGGCAGCACCCACGGTCGACGGTATTCGGGCCGCGTTAGGAACTGGTTGGCGTCGGAATCGCCGGTGAAGGTATAGGTGGAAGCGTCGAACCGCAAAGTGCGGCCAGCGCGCCAAGCGCAATTCCCCAAATGGCAGAGAACGCTCGACGGATGCCCGACCGTCTCCAGATCGGCGGTCGGCCGCGACCGATTCCGCATGCAATCGAGGAAATTGCGGACATGGCCGACATCGTTGTAGCCGCCCTTCTCTTCCCGGATTGGCTTGCCCTTGGCGTCGAATGCCCGCCACCGGCTATTGCCGATGACGACCGATCCTTCGTCTCCGTAAACAGCCGCTCCTTCACTTTCCTCGTGAAGCGGATACGCGCTCCATGTCCGCATTTCATACGTCAAGATGTAGCCCGGCGCGAAATCGTAAGTGACCATCAACGTATCCGGCCACTCTTGGGCGTCATCGAAAAAGTACTTGCCGCCGATAGCGGAGACTTTGGACGGCAACCCGGGAGCCGGTTCCCTCCGCGCGGCGACCGCTGTTTCCAGGGCCCAACGGGCGATGTCAAGACGATGGACACCGTCATTGCCAAGGTCGCCGGTGCCGTAGTCAAAGAACCACCGCCAATTTCCATGGAAACGCATGGGATTAAATGGGCGTTTCGGGGCCGGTCCGAGCCACAGGTCGTAGTCGACTCCGGCCGGCGGCGTTCCATCGGCCGGCTTGCCGATCGCCCCTTGCCGGGCGCTTTCCCAGGCCTTTGCGAACCGCGCACGGCCAATCGCGCCCGATTTCAGGTACTCCATCGCGCTCAGCAAATGCGGCCCGCTCCGCGCCTGCGTGCCCAACTGCACAACGCGTTGATGCTTCCGCATCGCTGCCACCATCGTGCGGCCCTCGATCAGGTTATGGCCGTCCGGTTTTTCGACGTAAACATCCTTGCCAGCTTGGCAAGCGTGGATGGTTGGAAGAGCGTGCCAATGATCGGGAGTGCCAATCACCAGCGCGTCGACCTGAGGATCTTCCAGCGCTTTGCGGTAATCCTTGATCGCCTCGGGCTGCCGCCCCTTGCGGTCGGCGACCTGAGCCGCTCGGCTATTGAGCACCGACTCATCGATATCGCAAACATACTTCACATCCACATCCGCCAGCGACGCGAATGTGTTGAGCACGCTGCCGCCGCGCCCTCGCAGTCCCATCGCGCAGATGGTGATCCGGTCGTTGGCGCCAATCCGCCGCTTCACGGTTTCCTGGCCCGAAGAGTCGGTATGAAAGGCGAGACTGGCGGCCAACGAGGCCGCTCCCGCGAATTGGCGTCGATCCATGGCGATAGTTCCTGGGAGTGTTGGCTCGGGCGGCGGCGCAAAAAACACGGGGGACAGCTTATCACCGTCCCCCGCGAGGAAGTTTATCTAACTCGAACCGCCGTTCCCATTAGGGGGCCGGAGTCGCGGGTGAAGACGATGAATCTTCACCGCCAGTTCCAGTGCCGGCTCCGACGGCGCCAACCGCTTCAGCCGGCTCCACCGCGTTCTTCACACCCTTGAAGTCCAGCCGACGCAACTTGTTCTCGTCGTCTCGAATGGCGCCGACGACAATCGCGTCCTTGCCGGTGAACTCGCCCTTGAGCAATTCTTCCGACAACGGGTCCTCAATGTACTGCTCGATCGCGCGGCGGAGTGGCCGGGCGCCGTAATCCAGGTCCGAACCCTTCTTGATGAGGAATTCTTTCGCGTCGTCGGTCAATGTCAGGGTCAAGCCGCGTTCCTTCAACCGCTCCTTGACCTTCGCCAATTCGAGATCGATAACGCGCTTGAGGTCTTCCTTGGTCAGGTGGCGGAAGATGATGACCTCGTCGATACGGTTGAGGAACTCGGGGCGGAAAACCCGCTCGATTCGCTCATTCACCCGACTCTTCATGCTCTCATACGAAGCGTCGTCTTCCGGTTTCGCGAATCCAAATTGCGATTCGTTCTTGATTGCCTCCGCGCCAGCGTTGGTCGTCATGATCAACACCGTGTTTCGGAAGTCAACATGACGGCCAAAGCTGTCGGTCAAACGGCCCTCTTCCATGACCTGCAACAACATGTTGAACACATCCGGATGGGCCTTTTCGATTTCGTCGAGCAACACCACAGCGTAAGGCCGGCGGCGGATCTTTTCCGTCAACTGGCCGCC
>JBJTOW010000213.1:0-5912 GCA_046074805.1 Planctomycetota bacterium
CTTGCCGTTGACGAACGTGCAGTCGGCGTTCCGCACCTCGCTACAAGCGCCGCTCACCCAACGCGGCTACCACCTCGACGACGCCGCTCTCACGCGGAAAGGCACAGTTCGGCAAGGCGATCAAGCCACGGAAATCGGCCACGGGGCGGTTGTGATCGCGGCCATTACCAGCTGCACCAACACGAGCAATCCGTCGGTCATGCTTGCCGCCGGTTTGCTCGCCAAAAAGGCGGCCGACAAGGGGCTGAAGGTGCCTCCGTACGTGAAGACGAGCCTTGCCCCGGGATCGCGAGTGGTCAGCGACTATCTGGACAAAGCGGGACTCACGCCCGCCTTGCAGCAATTAGGCTTCCACATCGTGGGCTACGGCTGCACGACCTGCATCGGTAATAGCGGCCCGTTGCCCGACCCGGTTGCCAAGGCGGTCGTCGAAGGCGACTTGGTCGCGTCGGCCGTGCTCAGCGGCAACCGGAATTTCGAAGGACGCGTCAATCCGCATGTGAAGGCGAACTATCTGGCCAGCCCGCCGCTGGTGGTCGCGTACGCCTTGGCTGGTTCAACCGATGTCGATCTGGCGACCGAGCCGCTCGGCACGGGCAGCGATGGCCAGCCGGTCTATCTGCGCGAGATTTGGCCGACGCGGGCCGAAATCGACGACACGATCGCTCGCTGCGTGCAGCCCGAAATGTTCCAGACCCAATACGCGAACGCCTTCACGGCGAACGTGGAATGGAATCGAATCAATGTGGCCGACGGCGATTTGTTCGCATGGGATGACAAGAGCACCTACATCCAAGAGCCGCCGTTCCTGGTCGATTTGACGCCGGAAGTCGCGCCGGTGAAGCCGCTGCGGCAAGCGCGCGTCCTGGCGCTGCTCGGCGATTCCGTGACCACGGACCATATCTCGCCTGCCGGCTCTATCGCGAAGGACAGTCCCGCTGGCCGCTTCCTGATCGCCCATGGCGTGACGAGCGCCGACTTCAACAGCTACGGGGCCCGGCGCGGCAATGATCGAGTCATGGTGCGGGGAACGTTCGCCAACATCCGCATTCGCAATCAAGTGGTGGCGGGCACCGAAGGCAACTGGACGCGGCACTTCCCCGACGGCGAAAAAATGTCGATCTACGACGCCGCCATGAAGTACCGCGACGAAAGCGTGCCGCTGGTGGTGATCGCCGGCGCCGAATACGGTACGGGTAGCAGCCGCGACTGGGCCGCGAAAGGAACGTATCTGCTCGGCGTCCGCGCCGTGATTGCGACCAGCTACGAGCGTATCCATCGCAGCAATCTGGTGGGCATGGGCGTGCTGCCGCTCGAATTTCCCGCCGGTGCCACTTGGCAGTCGCTCGGGCTGACCGGCGAGGAGACGATCGATATCGAAGGGCTCGATGACGCGTTGCAACCGCGCAGCCAGGTGACGGTTCGAGCGACCACGCCGGACGGCTCGGTGAAGACCTTCAACGCGAATGTCCGCATTGATACGCCGGTGGAAATGGACTACTACCGGAATGGCGGTATTTTGCAGACCGTGCTCCGCAAGCTGCTAGCGTCCGCGTAGCCATCGAGGACCCCGCATGGCGATCAACGAACCGCTCTACGGCTTCGTCAAAGGCTTGCCGTGCGGGAGCGAACCGCTGCCGCTGTCCGCCATCGGACAGCGGGGCTGGAACGTGCTTCGCGAAGACTTGCCGTTGCCGCTGGCGTTGCTCAAGCGTGACGCCATCGAGCACAACAGCCAATGGATGCGTCGTTTCCTGGAACTGTCCGGGGCGCGGTTGTGCCCGCATGGCAAAACGACGATGAGTCCTCAGTTGTTCCATCGGCAATTGGCCGACGGGGCGTGGGGCATTACGCTCGCGACGATGCAGCAGGTTCGGGTGGCCCGAGAGTTTGGTATCCCGCGGATTTTGCTCGCGAACCAGTTGATCGGTCCGTCGTCGATCGGCTACATAGCTCGGGAGTTGGCCACCGACCCGGCTTTCGATTTCTATTGTCTGGTCGATTCGGAGGCGGGCGTTGAATTACTCGTGGAATCGCTGCGCCGGCATGGGGTGTCGCGGCCGCTGAATGTGCTGGTGGAAGTGGGGATTGCGGGCAAACGTTGTGGTTGCCGCGGGGTGGAGGCGTCGCTGGCGGTCGCGCGTGCGGCGAGCGCGGCGGGACCATGGCTGGCGCTGCGTGGCGTGGAAGGGTTCGAGGGGGTGATCACCGGGACGACGCCCTCTGACCGGGACGAGCAGGTCCGTCGATTTTTGGCGGAGATGGTGGAAGTTGCCCGGCGGTGTGCGGCGGAGCGTCTGTTTGCTCACGGGCTGGTTGTGATCACTGCGGGCGGGTCGTGCTTTTTCGACATGGTGACGGAGGGGTTGCGCGATATTGGCCTGCCGGACGTGGAACTGCTGGTGCGGAGCGGCTGTTATCTGACGCACGATTCGCTGGTGCTGCAGCGATACTACGAGCAGTTGTTGGAGCGTTCGGCGGCCGCTCGCGGACTGGGCGAGGGCTTGCGGCCGGCGCTCGAGGTGTGGTCGTACGTCTTGACGCGGCCAGAGCCGACCCGTGCTGTGCTATCGATGGGCAAACGGGATGTATCGTTCGACGCCGACTTGCCGGCCCCGCTGCTCTGGTTTCGTCCCGGCCGCGATCTTGCCCCAGTCCCGATCCCGCCGGGGTGCGTGGTGGCAGGCTTGAACGACCAGCATGCGATGATCGACCTGCCACCGATTCGCCCTTGGCGGTTGGCGACATGATTGGCTGCGGCATTTCGCACCCCTGCACGACCTTCGATCGTTGGCAGTTCCTGCCGGTCGTTGACAATGCTTACAACGTGGTCGACGGCGTACGCACGTTTTTCTGACGCCTGCTGTCGTGGGGATTTGATTCGATCGAATTGGTGCTGGCGGGGCTTTCCGGCGTAGCCCAGAGATTTGAGTGTTCCAAACCCAAAGTTCGGATTAGCCGCCGTCGAGGATTTCGAGAATCGCCTCGGCGAATTCCACTGCGTCCCGATCAGCGGCGGCGGTAACCACGGGGAAGGTGCCGCTGCGATCTATGACCACCCGTTGATTGGAACGCCAGCGAGCTTGTGAGGCCGACACGAGTCCCTTGAGATTCTCGCCCCATGCCGCCTCACGCCCCAATAAGAATTGATGGTGGGCGAGCACAGACTGGCCGACACAGATCGATCCGACCAGTTTTCCTTGAGCCGCCATACCCGCGATAACCTCTTTCGCAGCCTTTGCGTGCGAACCGCTGATAAACGGAGCCGTGTCATAACCGACGAAAATGAGCGCCGAGAAATCACGTTGTGACAGCAAGTCGAGCGTGAGCGTCGTATCCGCTTTCACAGGGTTATCTGGCTGCGGCGACTTCGTGTGAATCTCGCACGTTCCAGGCTCGGTCGACGCCGTCACTACTTTCACCCTCCCTGTCCGTTCGAGTTTTCCACGAAGCGGACCGTAGTCAGGCATCCAAAGGTCGCGTTTGGGAAGCACGAAGAGCACCAGTTGCCGGCCATCGATATTTTCCGGGAGTTTATATGGGCCGGTTCGAACTCCCGACCGAAGTGCGTCAATCGCAAAATTCGCCATATTCGCAGTGGCTGCCGATCGTGAGGCAGGTGCGGCGGTTGCTTCCGTGGCGGAAGGACTTGCCAGCGCGCGATACGCGGTCTGGCCGGCAGTGCCGACGTCGCCGCCGCCATGATCGTTTGCGCCTCCACGATTTCCGACCATGTTCAGCGCGAGCACGATGGAAAGGCAAGCGGCGATCGCGATCAGCACTGCAGCCATCGCCCGCGTACGTGACACGCTTGTCGCCAGCGAACGCCAATTCTGGGACGAAGCGACCGGGCAGTCGGCCCATAGTCCATTGAGTACGACGGGCCGCGCGGTTGTTCCGCCTTGCCCACCGCCCGCTAACGGCCTCCCCTTACGCAACAAGGCCTCGTCGATCGACGCAAGATCGATATCGGGGGACTCGGGCGGTTGCGTCTCGGTGGGAAGAACGATGGAACGGGCTGCGGCCTCGGGCGTGTTCGGGCTCCGTGAAGCGGTTTTCCGCGAGGCTTCCTGGTCCCGCGATTCCACGGTCCGCGATTCAAGCTCGGCGATAACCTTCGCGAGCGTCTTAGCCAACTGTGCCGGCGTCTGAAACCGGTCCGCTGGATTCGCCGCAAGCATCCGCCCAAGCGCCTCCCGAAGCTTGACGGGTACGTTGCGCAACGCGTCAAGCAGCGGCCGACGGTCGGCGGTGCGTGCGCGAGTAAAGTTTCCCGCAGTGGACGACGGGCAAATGGGGCGGCTCCGTGTAATAGATAGAACAACGTGCATCCCAGGGCGTAGATATCCGCGCGGATATCGGCGTTGCGAGGATCGCGGGCCTGTTCCGGCGCCAGGAAATCAGGCGTGCCGAGCAGCATGCCGGTTGTCGTCCGTTGGGCGTTGAACGCGTCAGCCGCCCCAGGGGCCGGCCCCTGGGGCGCGTCTTTCCGTCGCTCGGACGGAGCCAGCGCCCCCAAGTCACGTTGGTCCGGGGGGATATGACGCGGGTCGAATAAGTCTGGGTCGAACGGCGACTCAGCCAATCGCGCGAGCCCAAAATCGAGCACTTTCAATTGGCCGCCGCGCCGCAGCATCAGATTCTGCGGCTTGATGTCTCGATGCACCATTCCCCGCTGATGTGCGTGGTCGAGCGCCAGGGCCGCCTGACGGGTTAACCGGGCGGCGACGAGCGGTTCGAACGGGCCGTGTTGCGATATGAAGCGATCAAGGCTGACGCCGTCGACAAACTCCATGACCAGAAAGTGCAGCCCACCGGCCTGCTCGGCGTCGAACGCCACCACAATATTGGGATGAGCGAGCCGAGCGGCCGCCTTGACCTCCTGCTTAAAACGCTCCACCGCCTGCGGGTTGTCAACGAATTCGCTATGGATCACTTTGAGCGCGACCAACCGTTCCATTACGCGATGCTCGGCCTTGAAAACGGCGCCCATGCCGCCCACGCCGATCAGTCCAAGTACCCGATACCGGGGATGATTACGCAGCTCGGTCGGGATCTCCTGGGGAGCCCGCCTTGCGGCCCCGGCGATCGAATCGAGCGACTTTGTGGCGGCCCCCCGCGCAAGCCGGACGAATGTGTCGTCGGAAAGCTTAAGCAACGCCGCGCAACATTCATCGCATTCCGCCACATGGGATTCAATCCAATCGCAGGCCGGGCCACGCAGACGGCCTAATCCATACTGTTCCAATTCAGTTCTCGAAGGATGTCGGGCAAGTGGCGTGTTCATGGCGGCGACAGTCTGAGTGGCTTGATTGTAGATGAGCCCGATACAGGCGCGGTAACCGCCGCCGTTCGCGGCGAATCGTTGAGGCGAACGATCACAGCGGAGCGGCACGGTGCTCTTGGGCCAAGAAAGGTATGGAAGGTGCGATGGAATTATTTCAGCAAACCGCGGGAAAACTTTTTTATGGGATCGGAACCGCCTCCGAGTTGGAGATCTTTCTTCGAGGCGGCCGATCAGTCGATCAACCCGGCCGCCTCTTCATGCAACCGCCGCAAGACGCGGCTTTTGGCGATCGCCACCGCATTTGTCGTCACTCCGAGTTCAGCGGCGACTTCGGCGGCGGGCCTCCCCTGGAGGGCCACCCCTTCAAACGCCCGCCAGGTGCGTTCCTCGAATTCATGCCGCAGCATTTCGATCAGACGCCGCGCGACCCACAGGTCATGTTCCCGTTCCCAAATCTGACTCAGCGGACTGTCGACACTCGCCAATTCCCCGAGCGCCTCCTGAACGTTTGCGCCGCCGGTGGCGAGCGGTCGATTCCGGCGAGTCGCGTAAAAATCGCTTGCGCAATGGCGGGTGGTGGTCCGTAGCCAGACGCGGAACGCGCCGCGGCGGCCGTTGTGCTGGA
>JBJTOW010000214.1:0-10105 GCA_046074805.1 Planctomycetota bacterium
TGATCGTGATCGGACCATCAAATCCGGTCAGTCGTTTCGCATCGATCCGCACGGTTGTCGCGCTTCCTGGCGTTAGCGTCACGGTTTTCGCTTCCAAGTCCAGCTGGTACGCCGGTTGAACCCTAAGCGTAACGGAACGAACGAGCGTGACGGAGCGGCCGTCGGCTACGCCAGTCGCCGCGATGTCGATCCGTTCGACCGCGTCGTTCGCTTGACTTCGTGAATGAAAGGTGCCCACCACATCGCGCATGGCCTCGGTCGCGGGCGGAAACCGGTAGAACAACTGACGGCGTCCCTCCGCTTCCTCGCCAAACTGGCCGCCCCCCGTCGCTCGGAAAGTGATCGAGTCGGAGAACCCCGCGACACGTGGCGTTTCTATTTTCAACGGCGCTTGCAGATATCGCGGCAGGACAACTTCAGCTTCCGCTAGGTCCACGCCGAAGGGGCTGGAAGGCGTGATCTGCAAGGCGAGATGAGTCCGCACCGAAGGCGGCAACCAACGTTGATTATCGCGAAGCGCGAACCGTATTAGATCGACATTGATCACCTGTTTGTCGACCAGCGGTTGGGCCATAACGTCGATGATCGCCAGTGGCTCGGAAGGTGGAGTTGGCATCAGCCGTGCGACGATCCCGATCGTGTGAACGCCAAGCGGCGCATCGGGCGCGGCGATGATGCGGCAGATCTGCGAGTTCACGCCGGACGGCAGTTCACGTGGCGTCAACGTGACGCCGGGTGGAGCGTCCACAAGCTCAAATTCAATAGGGCCCGAAAAATCGGTTCTCGTCACGGTCAACGGCAACGATTGGTAACTGCCCTGCGGTATCGTGAACGACGAATGCTCGGCGATCGCCTGCACTCGCGGTCCCGCCAACTCGACCTGTAAACGATACGCCATTTCCGGCCCGTACGCGCCGGTCGCTTCCCGCACCATGACGTGGTAGACGCCATCACGATCCGAGTTGAACGTGAAAGCGGCTTCGTCCAACGCTCCGCCCGGAAGATTCTGGTCGTCAACACGCTGGATTTCTCGGCCCGTCGGGTCGAACACCGCCACCTCGACATCAGCGGCGGACTGTAGCGATTTGGTCTCCGCGCGCACCGACCAGCGGTTCCCCTTTCGTACATCCAAGGCGAACCAATCGCGATCGCGCGGCGTCTCTAGCACGCCGTGCAGCAACATGGGCGGCCCCACCGTCGCGGTCGCCTGTTCCACCGTATCGTTCGGTTCACGCTCGACCACGCTATCCAGCGGCGATACCAGCAACGGCGCCCAACCCGCCGAGTCATCGCCCGGACGACGCAAGTCGTGGAAGAGGACTGGTGTCCCATGCCGGTGACGTGGGACGCGGCCAACGACCTCGATCGCTGTCAGATCCACCGAATCCGTGTTCGCCGCCTTCCCAGCGGTGAGTTCTGTTCGTGTATAGGGCAGCGTCATCTGCGTTGCATAGCCCGGCTTCACGGCCGATGGCAACGCGAACCGCACGGCGGGGAACCGACCGATCCGTAAAACGTATTGCCAATTCGCTGCCCCGAGGTACCGCGAATCCCGCACTTCGACGGTGTATTCGCCTTCCGCAACGAATTGATGCTCGAACCCACAATCGAAGAAAACTCCGGGATCATTGTCGCGTTCCACGATCAACCTGCCCGTCGCGTCCCGGATCGTCAATAGCGGGTCGGCGTCCGTCCCAAATCGGCTCGCCAATACCTCGAACGATAGCCGTTGCCCGGCCCGCACCCAGATCGGATAACTGTCGACCGTCGCCGACCTCAGCGTTCCATGCACCGCGACGGGGAACTCGCGTTGCGGATTGTCGAGCGCCGACCGGGCCGCCAGTTCGTCGACCGCGAACAACAACAAATTGCTCAGGCCACTTTCGGTTGCCAACCGCAGACCGTAAACGCCAAGTGGACAATCCGCCGACGCCTCGACCTCCACGACGCACTTGCTACCTTCACCAGCCGACTCGCGGCCCACCACCTTCAATTCGCCCGACGGCAGCGAAGTCCAAATGCCAACAGGACGGTCAAGTCGGTTGCCGATGAATTCGAGACGGGTTCGCTTGCCCCGCGCCACGCTCGCCGGCATGACGTGCGAAACGGCCGGTTCACCACGAGCTTCCGGCGGGGCCGCGTCAGCCCACGTCGGCGGCCACATGCCCGAGACAGCCGCCAAGCAACTCAGGACCGCGAAGGTTTGTGGATAGCGGCGCAAGCGGATGGCGATGAGCATGGATAGGGTTAGGAGTAGGATTGGAGGGCAGTCTTCAGAGGTTCAGTTTTCAGTTTTCAGTTTTCAGAGGACAGGCTTCGTTTTCAGGATTGGGACGAAGGCGGCGGGGTAGGACGGGGCGAGTTTCGTGTTGCTGGCGGGTTCCCCCGACGCTAGCCTTGTTTTCGATCTGCCAGTCAGCTACCGTCAGCTTATCAAGGCCCGTGGATGGGTGTCAGCGAGCGGGTGTGAAAATCTAGCTTCTTCTCCCGGGAAGTGAGCCGCGAAGACTTTTTCTCTTTCGTTGCGGAGTGCTCTCATGATTCGCTTGTTTGGACCGGCGGCTCCTTCGGAATTGGGCTTGGGCACTCGGCGGGAAATCCTACGCATCGGCGGTTTGCTGTCTGGCGGATTGCTGACCGGCGGACTGTCGCTGGCGGGATGGCTAGGGGCACAGCCGCAAGCCACTCTGGGCGGAGAAACAACACCGGGGAACAACGCTGGACCCATGGGCGGTTCAGGCAACGCGTCGGCCCGCAGCTTTGGGGCGGCGAAGCGCTGCATTCTGTTGTATTTGTCGGGCGGGCCGCCGCAACACGATACGTTCGACCCGAAGCCCGACGCGCCGGCGGAGATCCGCGGCGAGTTTGGCACCATCGAAACGTCATTGCCCGGTGTTCGTGTCGGCGAGCATCTGCCGAAGTCGGCGAAGTGGATGCACAAAGTGGCTCAGGTCCGATCGATGTGCCATACGCACAACGACCACGCCCGCGGTTCCTACTGGATGTTCACCGGCTACCCGTTCCTTGGTTCAGTTCCCGATGCGAACAACATGACGCGGGCCGACATGCCGCACTTGGGAGCCTGTATCGCGAAGATCGCGCCGGGGGATGGGCTGTTTCCGTTCGCGTTGTCGCCGCACCGGATGGACGTCGCGGGAGGCAGGCGAGTTGGCCAGTTCGCGGGAATGCTCGGAGCAAAGTTCGATCCGCTCCTGCCCGGCGGCAACCCCAACGACGACCAGTATCGGCTCGAGCAATTGCCGCTCGCCCCGAATTTGGCGGTGGACGCTGTCAAACGGCGATTGCGGTTGGTCGAGCAATTGAATCAGCAAGTGGACTACCTCGAACGTGCGACCGCCGCTCAATCGCTTCGCGACAACCAAACGAAAGCGTTGGAAGTGGTAAGCACCGACGCGGTACGGCGGGCGGTCGATTTGTCGGCGGCGGACGCCAAACAGCGCGAGCGGTACGGACGCAACCTGTTCGGTCAATCGGTGCTGCTCGGTCGCCGCCTGTTGGACGCTGGAACCCGATTCGTGCAATGCAACTGGCAGCGAGTCCAGAGTAAGGATGGCTTTGCCTGGGACACTCACTGGAATAATTTCACGGCGTGCAAAGAGGATCTCATTCCGCCGTTTGATCAAGCGTTCGCCGCGTTGATGCAGGATCTTGAGGAAACGGGCCAACTGGACGAGACGCTGGTGGTAGTGGCCGGAGAATTCGGCCGATCGCCGAAGATCACGCTGAAAAACGGTGGCCGTGAGCACTGGCCAGACGTGTACACGGTGCTGTTCGCGGGCGCTGGAATCCAGGCTGGACGCATCTACGGCCAATCCGACAAGCATGGAGCCTATCCGATCGAGAACGCTTGCTCACCGGCCGATTTTGTCGCCACCATCTATCACCTCATGGGGATCGATCCGGCTCGCGAAGAGCACGATCAATTGAATCGGCCGTTTGCGTTGTCGAAGGGCAAGGCGCTTTCCGGAATCCTGACGTAGTTTCCCCAGGAGTCGTCGTCGCGGCAAGCGTTGCGACGGACTGGGAAGTACGTCGCGGCCGAGAATTTGAGAGTGGACAAAGCACTGAAAAAAACATGAGCAACAATCCGTACAACGCGCCTCAAGCAACCCCCTACGGACAGCCTTATGGAGTTCCGGTAGGACCGCCGCCGTCAGCGCGTGTTCAAGGCCCGGCGATTGGGCTGCTGGTGACCGCGATCATCGGTTTGATGGTTCAGGCAGGATCGCTTCTCGTGAATCTGCTGGGCGTTGGAGTCGGTGCCGCCGCAATGGGAGAAGGCGCCACCGCGAGGGACCAACAAAATGCCACTGTGGCGATGATGCAGGGCGGCCTCGGAATCATCTTCGGCTTTATCTCGATCGCCATTGGCGTGGTGATCTTGCTTGGCGCCCTGAAAATGAAAAAGCTGCAGTCGTACGGCTTCGCGATGGCGGCGGCGATCCTAGCGATGATTCCCTGCATTTCGCCATGTTGCCTCATCGGACTACCGGTTGGGATTTGGGCGTTGGTGGTTCTGATGGATCCCCAAGTGAAAGCGGCGTTCACGTAGTTCTTGTCGGCCGTCAAGTCAGCAGGTAGTTGCGCAGTGCCGCGGATGGTCGAACCCACTTCATTTTCCCTCGGATCCGCCCGACGCGGTTCGGCTTCCCGCCGACTGTTTCGCGACGTGCCGGCTCGAAGAGCGGCGGACGGATCGCCGCGGCCGCGGGCGGCCGAGTTCTTCGCGGGAATCGGCTTGGTGCGGCTCGCCATCGAGTCGGCCGGCTTCGATGTGATGTTCGCCAACGACATCGATCCGGCCAAGCATAAGATCTACAGCGACAACTTCGCCATCGGCGACTTCGTGTTGGGCGATATTCATCATCTCGCGGCCGACTCGCTGCCGGACTGCGAACTTTTCACAGCGTCGTTTCCGTGCAATGATCTGTCCGTGGCGGGCGCGCAGAGCGGTTTGGACGGGGCGCAGTCGAGCGCCTTTTGGGGCTTGATTCGGATCTTGCGGGAACTGGGCGAGCGTCGACCGGCAGTCGTCATGCTCGAAAATGTCCCAGGATTTCTTTCCTCGCGCGGTGGAGTCGACTTTGCCCGCGCGCTAACCGCGCTGAACGACCTGGGATACGTCGTCGACGCCGTAATGATCGACGCTGCGCGGTTCGTGCCTCAGAGCCGCCTGCGGCTGTTCGTCGTTGCCCGCAGGCCGACTGCGGTTATTCCGATCCACGAGGCGCGACCATCAACGGAATGTTTCGCCAGCGACAAGCGGATGGAAGCAGGCGTGCTGCGGCCCCGGGCGTTGACCGATTTTATTGGGCGGCACTCGGAGATCGCGTGGCGGCTTGCCGAGCTGCCCGAGCTTCCCTTGGGACGGCGGCCCCGACTACGCGACGTGCTGGAAGACCTTCCCGACGAAGATCCCGCATGGTGGTCGGAAGAGCGCGCCGAGTATTTCATGGGCCAGTTAAGTCCACGGCACGCGGCTGAGGCCGCGCGAATGATGGCGAGCAAGCGTGTGTCCTATGGAACCGCCTTCCGACGCGTTCGCCATGGCCGCTCGATGGCCGAGTTGCGAACGGATGGAATCGCCGGCTGCCTGCGAACCCCGCGGGGTGGAAGTGGGCGGCAAATCCTGTTCAAGGCGGGGCGAGGACGTCGCCAAGTACGGCTGTTGACCGCTCGCGAATGCGCGCGGCTGCAAGGAGTTCCTGATTCGTTTGTAATCGATGTTCCACTCAACCAAGCGTTGTTTGGTTTTGGCGATGCGGTCTGCGTGCCCGCTGTCGCGTGGCTTGCGCGGCACTACTTGCTACCCGCCGCCCGTGGCGCGCTTGAGTCACTCGACCATGGCCGCCCTTCCCAATAGCGTTTCCAGTTCATATTGCTTTCCAATTCCATACCGAGGAGCAAAGACCGATGGTGACTCACAGACTTGGCGCGTTGGTGGCGTTTTTAGTGTTGGCCGCTCACCCCGTAATCCCGTCGCCTACGCGAGCCGCTTCGCCGATTGTCGATTGGCCATCATGGCGCGGCCCAGAGGCGCTCGGCAGCATCGACCGAGGCGCCTATCCTGTGAAGTTCAACGCGGAAAGCAACACGTGGCGGGCCGCTTTGCCAGGCAAAGGCTGCTCGACGCCGATCGTCTTTCGTGAATCGATCTATCTGACGGCGCCAGTTGGCGGCCAAGACGCGGTGTTAAGTTTCGATGGCGCTGGTCAGGAGCGCTGGCGCTTGGTGTTCGGCAAAGAGGATGCCGGCAAGCATCGCAATGGCTCGGGCAGCAACGCCTCGCCGGTCACGGATGGACAAGCGGTGTTCGTTTACTTCAAGAGCGGCACTTTGGCGGCGGTAAGCTTGGACGGCAAAGAGCTGTGGAAGACGAACCTCGTCGAACGCTTCGGCAAAGATACGCTTTTTTGGGATCACGGAACATCTCCGGTGTTGACCGCGAAACATGTGATCATGGCGCGGATGCATCAGGGCGAATCGTGGCTCGCCGCGTTCGACAAAGCGGATGGGAAGCTCGTGTGGAAGGTGGCGAGGAATTACCGCACGCCTGTGGAATGCGACCATGGCTACTCGACGCCACTCGTTATTCGCCACCAAGGTCGCGAGTCGTTGTTGGTGTGGGGCGCCGAGCACTTGACCATCCACGACGCGGCGGACGGCCAATTGCTGTGGTCATGTGGCGGCTTCAATCCCGACGCGAACAAACTATGGCCCGCGATCGCGACGCCCGTGATCGTCGATGGCGTGGCGGTGGTGGCCTACGGCCGCAATGATCGCGGCATTCCGCGTTTGCATGGAATTCGGCTTGATGGCACGGGCGATGTCACGGCGAGCAATCATCTGTGGAAACGCGATGATGTCGGCACGTTTGTACCGTCGCCACTGGTCCATCGCGGCGGCATTCTGCTGGTGGGCGATCAAGGCGAGGTCGAGCGGGTCGATCCGCGGACGGGCAAGGCCGTGTGGAAACACCAGTTTCCGAAGAACCGCGCGAAGTTTTACGCTTCGCCGCTTGTAGCGGGCGACTTGTTGTACGCGCCTCGCGAGGATGGGGTGGTGTTTGTGGCGCGGGTCAGTGTCGAAGGTTGCGAAACACTGGCCGAGAACAACATGGGCGACTCGGTGATCGCGTCGCCAGTCCCCTATGGCGACGGCTTGCTTATCCGAACGGAGAAGCATCTTGTCCGAGCGAACGCCATTCCCTAGCGCTTTGTCAAAACTTCCAGGCAGGAGCGGGATGTCTTTTTCGGTACCACGAATCCAACGAATAGAACGAATAACACCAGCAATCAAGTTCATGCCTTGTTAGATGTACGGCAGCCTGTCATTCGCTCGACGAGCCGTGTCGCAAACGATACGAAGCGTAACGCCACGGCACCGGGCGGATAACGTCAGATATGCGTTTTATGCTTAGAAAAATGCACTTTTGGTTTTCTGGGCTTCCATAGGGCTACTTTGCGCAGAATTTCGGGGTGAAAACATAGACGCGTGCCAATCACTCGGATTCCGCGAAACGACCGTCCCGGCGTTGTGCGCTGGCGGATGCCCACCGCTTTGATGGCCCAGGATCGCCGCCATCCATCCGCGTCGCCACCGCTCACTCGGCAACGTCGTCAGTCTCGCTTCGCCGCGATCCCCCCTAACACCGGAATCAGCTTCCCATGCAATAGTTCGATACTACGCTTGCGAACGGATTCGATGTGCCAGAGGGTGGGAAATGACCGCGCGCGATGAATTTGCCAAGTCGGTTATCGCTTCGGGACTCATGTCGGCCTCTCGTTTTCAGACGCCAGGATCAGAGTAACTCAGCACGGACCAGCATTCGATTCGGAACAGGAAGATGCTTACTATGCCGAAACTCGCCGCTTCTTTTTCGATAGCTACTCGTCCGATTTCCGGTGCCTTGTGCCTGTTCTTCACGTTTGTCGCGTGGAGCAATGCGCAGGAACGCCCAAGTTCGAAGCTGAACCGCAATCTGACCGTCGAGAGCGCTCTGCTGGAACCTGTCGCAGACGCTGTGCCACCGGGGAACGTGGGTTTGTTCATCGGCATCAACGACTTCACTGAACACGAGAACCTGAGCCGGCTTTAGTTCGCCGTTAACGATGCCGTCGAACTTGCCCATTCGCTCTTCCTTCCGCCTCCTTGCCCGCCGTGCCAGATCATTGAGCCTGTTCGATAGCCGCTCGGCCTGGTGACAACGATCCTCGAGGCGTACACCGGAAAGAGCGACCCTCAGGGTTCCCGACGCAACCAAGGCCGTGGTCAAACGCATCCTGGACGAAACTGACTAGCAATCGGCGGTAAGCAATCGGCGGAAAGCAATCGGTGCCCGCCCGACTCCGGGACGAAAACCGCAAACGCATCACCGGCAACCGCCACGACTCGGGGTAGCGGCTGCCGGTGTTGTCTTTACCACGATTCGTCCCTCGCAAGTCGGCTGCGCCGCCTGGATCACGAGACCTTAACCGGCGGCGTAACGACGCCGCTACGTTGATCAACGCCAATGATGAACACCTCGCGGGGTGGCGGGTAGCAGAATTGGAAGACCGTCTGCGAGATCGCCATCGCCATCGATGTCGACGGACTTACCAGCGCACATGCGACGAACAGCGGGCAGACGCTCGCCTCCAGCAACCGTTCCACGATCCGCCGCCCGTTGTTCTTGTCGAACCAACGGCTGATCCACAGTAGCGCGAATACCAGGATCGACGCGACCGCGATACCCGCCGCGATGCCGTTGCCCAGTTTCGTTCCGCCGTTGAGCAACCATTGGTCGAAGCCATAGAATCGCTCGAACAGCCCCAACAGCCACTCGACCCACGGGCCATGCTCGGCATTTACGCCGAAGCTAAAAAGCACTTCGCCCAGCGCACGGTTGCCGTTCGCGTGCGGCACGCGAACGTTGAGCAGGGCGATGATGCCGAAGACCAGTTGGATCAACCAGCCCAGGCGTTTCACGAGTTTGTTTTCGTTTTGGTCCGGCATACGGAACGGCTCCTCTGGGGAAAGACAATAACGATCGACGGGGGAAACCTTGGGCATGCGGCCGGATCGCATTCCGGCTGCGATCCGGCTGCGATCCAGCCACCTTGCCTAGGGTTAGAAAGGCCGCGAAAGGCCCATTTTTTCAAATCAAAAATTTCGACCCGAGAACGGCGATCCGCGCGATCACCCGGCATCCTGCATGCTGCCGCTGCGGTCGATCAGGAACACGTAGTCGTACGGCGTGACGCTCATCGTCGCGAACGGGCGTTGCACGGCCACCGCCCACCCGTCCCGCGCTAGGCAATCCGTCCGCACGCCAACGCGGATCTGGGTCTCAAGCTGATTCAGGGCCGCCCCGAACGCCGACATGTCATCGACCATGTAGAGATGCATCCCGCCCGACTGAGCCAGGATTTCAAGCGACCGGCGATCGACATCGCGGCCGACACCGAACAGCAGCACAAGCCACCGCTTCGAATAACCCGACAACCGGAACGGTGTGGCAGTGACGTCGGCCGGCGAACGTGGTCGCACGTCGGCCGATCACAGCCTCTATCCCTTGTATAAAGTCAGAGCCATCGCCGATTTTCACATCGCCGAAAATTATTTTTTTTTGAAACCGTTCACGCGGCGGCAGCTCGCTGTCGCAACCCGAAGCGCAAATTTTGAAGCTGCCCAGTTCCGCATTGTTTTTTGGCCGAAGGCCATATTCACCGCGAACGGCAGGGCGCCGTGAACATGGCCTCCGGTCAAGAAAACGCCGTGTTTTCCAGAGTTCTGGGGCGTTGCCCCAGGAAACGGTGACCGTTGGCCTTCGGCCAAAGCCTTGTGCGTCCCCAAAATGTGAAACTTCAAGAAGCGCAAGCGAGGGAGAATCAACGGATTACTATTTGCGGCCCTCGCTTGCGCTTCGGGTTGCGATGTCCAAAGACCGCCCCGTGAGCGGTTGCCTCCACAAAAACAGCGATCGGGTTATTCGAATTGGCTGGCGGCCCGGGTGCGTCGGACTTGCCGGTCGATCGCGCAACCAGCCACGGTGCGACTTCCGAATTCGCGCCGTCCGCGACCGTGACCACGAAAACGGGACGGG
>JBJTOW010000215.1:0-3868 GCA_046074805.1 Planctomycetota bacterium
CGACCCCACCAGCGTCAGCGACCCCACCAGCGTCAGCGACCCCACCAGCGTCAGCGAACCCACAAGCGTCAGCGAACCCACAAGCGTCGGGCCGAACTCGGGCGACTGGCACGTCAGTGACGGGAAAGGCTACGACTAGCAAAACGGCGACCAGCAAAACGGCGACCAGCAAAACGGCGACCAGCAAAACGGCGACCAGCAAAACAGCGACCAGCAAAACAGCGACCAGCAAAACAGCGACCAGCAAAACAGCGACCAGCAAAACAGCGACCAGCGAATCCGCGGGGATTGCCGCGCCGGGCAAGCGGACTGTTCGGGCGGTGAATTCGGAGGAACACTTGGCGACGGTCGAGCCCGCCGCCATGCAAGCTTACGCCACCCAGGTCGGCACGCCCGCGACCGCGAGCGGCGACGAAACCACCGTGGCACTCCCCGAAGCGGAAGGCGAGCCAGCGGATGGATTCGCCCCTGTTGTGGCCGAGGCGCCAGCGGACACAGAGGCGGGATCGGTGCCGTCGAGACAGGTGAGCGAGTCGCCGCCCAGTGTGGTGCCTCCCACGGTCACGCCGCACGCGGCATCTTCTGAGGCGAGTATCGCGCGAGGGCCAACCGGGGGCGCGTCGGGACGGGGCACCTCTGCACTAACGGACAACGAAAGTCTCGGGGCCGGTTCGCAGTCGCTAGGCGCCATCGGTACAGGCACCATCGGTACAGGCACCATCGGTGCAGGCACCATCGAGTCGCTTGGGCCAATGCCGCGGCCACCGCGCGACGCCATCGCCGACCAGGTGGTGCGGCTCAGCCAGCGACCGGCGACTGGGTATGAACCCAAACCGGCTAGCCCTTCGGACCGAGCGTTTCCCGGGTTGCCGTCGCCGCCCGGTGGGCCGATGGCCGAGCCGCCGGGAAGTTCGTACCTCGACTTGGACTCGTATTTGGACGACGGCCGCGGCGGTTACGAAGGCGAATGGTCCTGGCAGTTGTTACCGTCGAGTTTGATCTACAAGTCCTATCTCGCCGGTTTGAAGGAATCGCGTCTGGCCAGCCAGCACGTGAACATTTCGGGCGACGGTTGGCTGTGGGACGCGGTGCTGGGGGGCCGCATCGGACTATTGCGCTATGGCGATCGCGACCCGATCTTGCCCAACGGCTGGCAAATCGACGCCGAAGGGTCGGCTCAAGTGCGTTTGGACGTTACGAACGACGTGAACGTCCGGGCGGTCGATTACCGCGGGGGCCTGCCAATCACATACGGGGCCGGTCGATTCCGCACCAAGTTCGGCTATTACCATCTCAGTTCGCACCTAGGCGACGAGTTTCTCTTGGAGAATCCCGGATATCCGCGGCTGAATTACTCCCGCGACTGCTTCGTGCTGGGCGAGACTTTTTACATCACAGAGCGTCTGCGTGTTTACGCGGAACTTGCCTGGGCTTTTCACAGCGATGTGAGCGACCCGTGGGAATTCCAATTTGGCGTCGATTATTCGCCCATCGCTCCGACCGGTTTTTCGGGGGCTCCGTTTTTCGCGGCGAACGGCCACTTGCGTCAGGAATTGAACTACAGCGGCCACTTCACACTTCAGACGGGCTGGGCCTGGGTAAGCGATGAGAACGGCCGGTTGTTGCGCCTTGGGTTTCAGTACGTCAACGGACTCAGCACCCAGTACTCGTTCTATCACCAGTTCGAGCAGCAGATCGGCATGGGGTTGTGGTACGACTTCTGACATTGACCGCCTGTCGGGATTCCCGGACAATGCCGCGCGTTGTCCCCAGGTTCCCGGAATCAGCAGGCTTCCATGTCCGACCCCGACGTCCCGCCACCGTCAGCTCCTGCTCCTAATGGCTCTTCCGCCCCGGTCCAGCCTTCGAAAAAGGCTCGAAGCGGTGCCGTTAAGCCACCGTCCGGGGAAGTTCAGCCCAAGGCGACACCGGTTGACGGTGAAACCTCCACGGCCCCGATGGACTTGGGTCTGCACGAAGCGTCGCGGCGGGAGAAAATGCGGCGGATCGAAGCGTTGGGGCTCGACCCTTGGGGCCAGCGGTTCGATAACCGCATCGGCATCGGCTTGATTCGCGACCGCGCGGGCGAGGTTCTGTTCCACAAGGCGGATGGCGATTCGGTGGCGCTGCCCGAGTCAGCCGGCCAGGATCAAAACGCGTTTCGCCAGTGGTTGGGCTCGCAGGGCGCTGGTGAGATGCGTGGGCCGAAATTGCGAGCGGCTGGCCGCATCGTGCTGCTCCGCGATACCGGCAAACTGAAATTCATCGACATCCAAGACTGGACTGGCCGGATTCAGCTGTTCGTCGGCAAAGCGCAGGTCGGCGAGCGGAACTGGGAGTTATCCGATTGCTTTGATTTGGGCGACTTGGTGGGGGTCGATGGCGAATTGCGGCGGACGAAGACCGGCGAACTGACGATCTTCGCCGAAAACCTGCATTTCCTCACGAAGTCGATCGAGCCGCCGCCGGACAAGCACCATGGGTTGCACGACACCGAACTCCGGCAGCGGATGCGGTACGTTGACTTGGCGTACGGCGAAGGGGTGCTCGAGCGGTTCCTCAAGAGAACCAAGATCGTGCAGTCGATTCGCCGCACGCTCGGTGGGCAGGGGTTCGTGGAGATCGAAGGCCCCACGTTGCACTCGATCGCTGGCGGCGCGGCCGCCCGTCCATTCAACACGCACCATAACGCGCTCAACATTCCGCTCTTCCTGCGGATCGCCCTGGAACTGCATCTCAAGCGGTTGATGGTGGGCGGCATGGAGCGGGTCTACGAACTCGGCCGCGTCTACCGCAACGAAGGTGTGAGCCCTCGGCACAACCCCGAATTCACGATGCTCGAGGTCTACCAAGCCTACGGCGACTACGAGTCCATGATGGATTTGACCGAGCGGTTGATTTTGGACGCGATTAGCGTCACCAGCGGCGGCAACGTTCTGCCGTGGGCCGACAAGACGATCGACTTCACGCCGCCATTCGCCCGCCGATCGTACGACGATCTGTTCCAGGAACACACGGGCATTGATCCGCAAGACGCCGCCGCCGTCGCCCAGTACGCCGATGGCTTGGGGTTCGAAACCAAAGGCAAACATCCCGATGTCGTCAAGAGTTTTGTGTTCGAGGAAAAGGTCGAAGACGCGCTGGTGGGGCCCGTCTTCGTGATCGACTATCCGGCCAGCATCTGCCCACTGACCAAACGAAAGCGGTCGCGACCGGAAGTCGCCGAGCGTTTCGAGCTGTTTATCCATGGCATGGAAGTCGCCAACGCCTACACGGAACTGAACGATCCCGATTTGCAGGAACAGCTGTTCCGCACGCAGTTGGCGGGCCTTCCCGAAGACGACTCGATGGCCCGCATGGACCACGACTTCATTCGCGCGCTGCGGCACGGAATGCCGCCCGCTGGCGGCTTGGGCATCGGCATCGACCGCCTCGTGATGCTGCTGACCAACGCCCAAACCATTCGCGACGTGATTTTGTTCCCGTTATTGCGCCCCGAGCAGCACCCATAGTTCGAGCCGCGCCGCTGTGCGAAATTCGCAAGGCGAAATTCGCAAGGCGAGTTTCGCGAAGCGAAGTTGGCAAGTCGGCGTTTACAAATCGGCGTTCGTTAGGAAGCGTTAACAGCCAAAGGATTGGCCATGTATAAGCTCTTGCTGTCGTGGCGGTATTTGCGGAGCCGCTGGATCGCGTTGGCGTCGATTATTAGCGTCACGTTGGGCGTGGCGACGATGATCATCGTCAACAGCGTGATGGAGGGGTTCACGCAGGAGATGCACGACCGCTTGCATGGCATCCTGTCCGATCTGGTCGTGGAAAGCGTCGGACTGGGCGGTATTCCCGCGCCGGACGCCCACGAGCGGATCAT
>JBJTOW010000216.1:0-2924 GCA_046074805.1 Planctomycetota bacterium
ACCAGCACAACCTCGGCACCGCCCTTTCCAAGAATCCCGGCACCACTGTCGGCACCGCGAAGCTGCGAAATCACCGACCATACCTAGCCTTGATTCGCTATCAATCCGTGCAAGCGGTCAACCGAAACCTTCTTGGCTCCCGAAACGCTATTCGAGCACTATCGATCTCGCCGGCAATTGCTTCGGGCAAAATGATGGACTCGACGATCACCGGAATGTCCTTTGGGATGAGTGTCGCAAGCCGTTGAAACGCCTTAATAGCCGCAGAACTGATCGCAACATGCTGACTGTCCGCATCGACTTCGCTAATGTGGATTTCAGCCAACCTATCACGAAAAGCGATTAACAGCTCCATCGCCACTCCCATCGTCGGATCGACTTGTCGTGCATGGCCAATATCAAAGCAGAACCGTGCCTTGGGCAGTTGCTCAAAATACTCTCGCATTTCTCCGGCTGTCCGTGCACATGGTTTGCGCTGGTCCATATTCTCAAGCACAAGCAAGTCCTCAATCGAACGCCACTCTTTTGGCGTTCTTGTCACGTCTGGATGGACAATAATCGCCTGGACATAGTCGCGAGTCCGCTGAAGGATTTCAACGACGGTCTGTTCGCTCATGACGTCCAATTTGCTTGGAGCATGAAACGAAACATATTCAAAATGATTCAAGGGCAGGCTTGGAAGAGCATCAACAAGTGTTTTCAGTTCACTTTCACGAAGGGCAGACAATTCGACCGCGTCTGCAAACGGCTGTTGAAGCACCAATCCGTGCCTAAAATCGCTCTTAGCCAGCGCTCCCGTCGAGAATCCAAATCGACGCATTAGAAAACTCCGTACTTCCTTGTCAATTCCGCCAAGGTTTGGTTTGAATCGAAGAACAGTGCGACCAGTCCATCAGTGAAATCCCGCGTAACCTGACGCATATCATTGAACAATGGCGAAGATTCACCGAATTTTAAACCTTCAAGGGCCGCGCGATTGTCTCGATCGTCAACTGTCGCTAGAAAGCGATCGTAAGCACGCATAACTTGGCGACCGACATCCTCCCCGGCAAATGCATCTAGTGAAAAGGCGAGCAGCTCAATCGCTGAATGGCGAGAATGGGCGAAGCACCTATTGAGTAACTCCGTGGCAACACACTCTGGATCTGTGCTACTTGGATGTCCCGCAAATGTTTCGTGGCAGAGAAAGCACATCAGCATCCCCTTGGCAAACAAGAGCTTTCGCGACATGCGCAATTTGATATTCTTGATTGCCCATTTCTCGCTTGAACGTTGCCACTTCTTCGTGGCGTAATCAACGGTCATTGTTCGCCAAAACCGCACGACGTCGTTTAGCAGGAATAACGGAACGTGAAAGCTAGTTCCCGATTCCGCTGGGGGATCTCCGACTATGTACCGCTCAAGGATTGTCCTCGTCACGCGGTCGAGAGTTACTTGGTCAGATAAGGACACCGCTTCGAGCAGAAGCAGGACGCGTCGAGTGATATTCCGATTCGTGTCCTCGGCCCCACCGATGTAGTGAACCAATTCATGGCTGCTCGACATGCTTCCAAAAGTACCGGTTGGGCCTGGCTTCGGATAATTCATGTCCGCAAGCTTCGCCTCGATGTCTTTCACGGTATCGAGATGCCAAATGTCGGTTGGACCATCGATCATTAAGGTCCAATCCAAATCACTACCTGTGGTCCATTCGCCCCGGGCCAATGAACCAAACCCCACAACAGATGTGTTCGCCGGTGGCTTCAGACCTGTTATTAAATCGCGTAAACGCGTTTGCTCCAACCGTGCATTTTCGCGAGCGCGAAAGACCGCCGGCCACGACCCGCCAAGCCTGTTGGCTAACTTGGTCAGGTAGTCAGAACCTGGAGAAGGTTGGAGCGAGTTGGTTTCAGCCAAGGTAGTAGCGCTCGGTCGCGGACTGAAGGAAAAAACGGCCATGGGAATGTACCCGTTTTGACATCGGGGAACCACCGGACCACGTTCTTCTGAACTCGCTCGGGTGCCGGATCGTGTTATGCGGGAACACGTTGAGTCAACGGATCGCCGCAATTCGATACTTTGTTGGATGCCGGTATCGGCGGCAACGCCTCGACCGCCGCCGCCTGATCGAGCACGCCGAGCATCGTGTACGTGTTCATCGTCAGCTTGATGTCCGAGTGGCGGGCGAGCAGTTGGGCCGTCTTCGGCGAGACGCCGGCCCGCGACAGGTTCGTGATGAATGTCTTGCGGAGGGCGTGGAAATCGGCGTATTGACCTTGGTCGTTTTGGTACTTCAGGAATGACGAGTGCTCGCGGCGTCGGCGTTCCTCGGCGTTGGGACTTTCAGCGATCCACGCGACGCGAGCGGCCGCGAGGTCCTTCTTGAGCATCTCGGCGGTCCGCTTCAACGTGATGTTCACAAGAGGCTTTGACGGATCGAGTTTTTTCTTGGACGCGATCCATTCCTGGATGCGTTTGGCCAAATCTACGCGAATCGGCATCACGTCGGTCCGACGGTGTTTCGAGTAACCGGCATCGACCGTCAGCGTGGGCGGGTCCGACTCGAAGTTGAAGGAGTGTGCCTTCACGGAACCGATCTCGTTCCGCCGAAAACCGGTGTAGCACGCCAGGATGTATACGATCACGCGGTCGGGACCGGTTAGACTCTGGCGACTGGGCCCCTTCTCGACGGTCTCAAGCAAACGAGCGAATTCCTCGGGCGAAAGCGGCCGGCGCACGCGGCGACGGTCGATTGCCGGGTTCTGGGCCGACAGACCCGCCTGCAGTTGGACAACCTCTTTAAGCCGAACTTTTTTCCTCGCTGTGCGAAGAAAGCCACGGTTTTCCCGTGGTTTTCGCGATATTTTCGCGAATTCAAAATTCGGCGTTCTGCTTACTTGGCCGCTTCGAGCGAGACTCCGAGCAGTTCCAGCGCCCGGCACTGC
>JBJTOW010000217.1:0-2965 GCA_046074805.1 Planctomycetota bacterium
TCAATAGGTGGATCGAGACGTCGTTCGACGAAAGCCCACGTTCCGCGAAATTGTTGTTCGCGAAAACCGGGTTTTGCAACTGAACATTGTCGTTCAACGAAATGTTCATCGTGAAGCGGTCGTTAGTCGTCGAAGTCAGCCGACTCGAGCCCGCGGTCTCTTTCCCATCCACCGCGTTCGACGCCTGACCTTGTGTGATCGCGTAGTCGCCAGGCGCCAAGTTGGTGAATTCGTAGTAGCCTTCCCGATTCGTGATCACCGTCTGCGGCGTGATGGCGACGCCTCCGAAATCAGTTCCTGTCAGCGTGATGTCGATGTGGCCCATCCCGACTTCGCCGGCATCCTTCGCGCCATCGTTGTCGAAGTCCAAGTAAACGAAGCCGGAAACCGTCATTGGAATGAAATTCACAATGTTGACAGTTACCATACCATCATCGGTCTTGAAGTCGTTTTGGCCATTTGTCGTGCCATTGTCGGACACCGTGTAAGTAAACGTGTCCGAGGTCCCGGTAATCGCGCCAGTGGCCGGGGTGTAGGTCACGAGACCATCGGCGTCGACCGACACAGTCCCACCGTTGGCGCTCGTCGGCGACACAGCCGTGACCTTGAGCGCCTGACCGAATTCGTTTGACGGTCCGCGTAGGTCATTCGCTGTCAGTTGAATCGACCTGTACTTCGATGGGGTTGCGAGCACGCCGATCACGGTGTCATCGGTCGCAGTTGGAGCGTCATTGACCTCGGTGACCGTGATCGTCACGGTACCGGTCGCGGTCTTCGCGTCGAGGACGCCATTGGTCGTTCCGTTGTCGGTAACGACATAGGTGAAGAGGAAACTACCGTTATAGTCAGCTGACGGCGAGTACTGGACATTGACGCCGTTGATCGACACCGAGCCCGCGTTGGCCGTGACACCGTTCACGCTGGTGATGGTGAGCGTCTGTGTCGACTCGTCGGCCCCGCCGCCTCTCGAATCGTTCGCGATTAGGTTGGCGAGCGGAATCAGCAATGGGCCGCTATCCTCGGCGACGGTGAATCCCGAGTCATTAACGGCCGCTGGCGCGTCATTGACTTCGGTGACCGTAACGTTGATTGTGCCGGTCGCTTCTTGGAAGTCGGTCGCGCCGTTCGTCTGGCCGTTGTCGCGGATGGTGTACGTGAGGGTGGCCGGTCCAGCGTAATTGGCGACAGGCGTATAGACCACGTTTCCGTTGACCACTTGCACGCCGCCGCCTCCGCTGACGACTGTCGCGGCCGTGATTGTCAGCGTCTGGGCGGCTTCGTCTGCGCCGCCTCCTTTGGAGTCGTTGGCGAGCAGGCTCACCGCCGTGAATGTGCCGACCGTGTCCTCGGCCACACTCACCGAATCCACCCCGGCGACCGGAGCGTCGTTGATCGCCGTCACTGTGACGGAAACCGTGGCGGTTGAGTCGAGCCCAGTGCCCGCCGAGTCGTTAATGGTGTACGTGAAGGTTGTCGAGCCGGCGAAGTCGGCGGCGGGAGCGAACTTGAGCGTATCACCCGCGCGGGTCACCGTTCCCGTCGACACGGAGCCGTTCATCGGCTGGGTGAACGACTTCAGGATCAACGTCGCTCCCGGGTTGGCGACGTCGTTCGTCAGTACGTTGAGCTGATTGGAAAGGTTGTCCGCCGAGGAGTCCTCGGCCACCGTCAGCGAATCGCCCGAAGCGCGGGGACGCACAAGCGGCCGAACCTGGAGTGTCACCGTGTCTGTGTCGGTCTGAGCACCGCCGGAACCCGTGTTGCCCTGGTCGGTGGTCACCATGGTGAACTGGGTGTCGCCTGCGAAACCGGTCGCTGGCGTAAATCGAACACCACCATTAAGCGCGGTATTGATCGCGGCGAGCGTGCCGGTGATTTGCACCGATGACGAGCCGTTCGTGGCGACCGTCACGCCGTTGGTCGAGAGCAACTGCAAGACGCCCGTGTTCGCCGTCACGGAGAGCGTCGTCCGCACTTGAGCGGTGCCAGCGTCGACGTCGGCGATCGAGAGCCCCGTGATCGTGAAGGCCACACCTTCATCGGTGGCAATCGTCGTGGGCAACGTGTTGACGGGCGCGTCATTCACGGCGGAAATCGTTATTGTCACAGTATCGGTGTCGGTTTTGGCGCCGCCCGACCCGGTGTTGCCTTGAGCCGTCGTCACCATCACGATCGTGCCGCTACCGGAGAAATTAGCGGCTGGCGTGAAGTTCAGCCCTAAGCCGAGCGCTGTGTTGATGTTCGCCACGGTGCCGGAAATCACGAGCGGCGTGGCGGAGGCGCCATTGCCCGCAGCGGTGACGCCAGCAGCATCGGCCAACGCCAACGTCGCGTTGGTGGAAGTGAAGGTCACCTGGATAACGCCGCTTCCCGCGTCGATGTCAGTGACCGAAAAGGCGTTGCTGTTCGCCGTGGAGAACGTCTTCACAACGTCCTCGTTCGTCGACTGGGAACCACTGGGAACCGTGTTTACCGGCGCGTCGTTGACCGGCGTGACCGTCACGGTAACGGTGGCCGTGGCCGTGTTTCCGTTTCCATCGCCGAAAACGTAGGTGAAGGTGTCGGTTCCCGCAAAATTCGCATTCGGCGCGTAGATCAGTTGGTCGTCCGCGAGGTTCGTGGACGTGCCGTTCGTGAACAGTGTCACAGCCCCGTTGGCGCCATTCGTGAAGCTGACAATCCGCTTGGATCCGCCCGCGTTCAGCGTATCGTTCAACATCACGTTGATGCGGTTAGTGGCACTGCTTGCCAGGGAATCCTCGGCGACGCTCGCTGTGTCGTCGGCGGCTGTAACTGCGCGAACCGCGACAACGGGCAGCGATCCGAAATTGATTTGCGGCACGGTCGTGGCGTCAAAGAACAGAGGCTGGCTTTGCGTCGCCTCGCCAATGTTCGTCGAAATCGTGAACTCGCCGGGCGACAAGACCTTGAACTGGGCCTCGAACACCGTGTATTCGCTGCCGCC
>JBJTOW010000218.1:0-6672 GCA_046074805.1 Planctomycetota bacterium
ACGGCGGCGGCGATGACGGCGAGCACGCGGAGGGCGAGCAACGCGCGGTCTTCAAGCCGCGTGCGGCGTTCCTCCCGGCGCCAAGCGCCCGCGAGAAGACGCATTGCGGCCCAGTCGATCGTTCGCACGCGACGCCGGCTCCACCAGTGGATCGCCAGCGGCACGGCGGCTAGGAAGGCGCCACCAGCCAAGAGTCCGGGATGCACGACCCAGGCCCACAAGCGGCTCGACAGCAACGCTTCAAAGCCGTTCATGCCGAAACCCTAGGTAACGGGAGAGAGCGGCGGCAAGCGGGGCCCGCATGTCCACCAGGAAATGGTCGGCTCCGGCGGCCATGCAGGACTTACGCACCGTTGTCAGGAAGACGTCGAGATTCTCAAGGTACGCCCGCCGCAACGCTCGCGGATCGGATTCGACTTCCGTGGCGGCCTCCAATCCACGGAACATCGACAGGCCTTCAAACGGAAACTCCAATTCATCGCCATGAAGCACTTGGCAGACGAGCGTTTCCTGGCGGCGACCACGCAGTTCACCAAGCGCTGCTGGCAACGATTCCTCATGATCGAGAAAGTCACCAATCAGGATGACCAATCCGCGGCGGTTCCAATGCGGTCCAGCGGCGCGGATGGCGGTTGCCAGTTGGCCATCGCCCTCAGGCACGCATCCGTGAAGGGAGCGGGCGATCTGTTCCACTTGGCTCGATTGGGCTCGTGGGCTGGAGACCCGTATTCCGCCATCCGTCGCGAGGATCAGTCCCGTCGGATCTTGCTGTCCGGTCAGCAGGTAAGCGAAGCAGACGGCGAGCGTCGCCGCATGGTCGAATTTGCTCCACCCCGCCGCGTCGCCGTACCGCATCGAACGGCTCGCGTCGACCACGATCCAGCATGGCAGATGCGTCTCCTCATGGAACTGCTTGACGACCAGCCGTTTGGTGCGGGCGTAAACTTTCCAATCGAGCCGGCGCGGTTCATCGCCTGTCACGTACGCGCGGTGGCTGGCGAACTCGGTGGCCGCTCCCAGATAAGGACTGGCTTGGCGTCCGACGAGCCAACCTTCCACAATTCGACGCGCACGCAGCTCAAGCCCTTCCAGTCGGCTGAGCACAGCGGGCTGCTCGTAGGTCATGGCGCGCTTTCCGGCGTCTCTGCCAGCAGCCGGTCGACCACCTTGTCCGTGGTGACGCCCGTCGAATTGGCGTTGTAGTTGGTCAGGATGCGATGGCGTAGCACGGGGTGGGCGAGCGCCTGAATATCCTCGATCGTGACCTGAATCCGGCCTTGCATCGCGGCTCGGGCTTTGGCGCCGAGGATCAAGTACTGGGCGGCTCGCGGACCGGCTCCCCAACTGACCCACTCCAACGCGAAGTCGTGCGATTCAGACTCGTAAACCCGAGTGCCTCGGACCAGCCGCAACGCATAGTGGATCGTGTGGGGCGCGGCCGGTATTTTCCGCACCAGATCTTGCGCTTCCATGATTTGTTCCGCCGACAAGACTTCCTCGATATCGCCCCGGCTCGCGGAAGTCGTCGCTTCGACAATGCGGTACTCTTCGTCGTACGTTGGATACCGTACGAAGACTTTGAACATGAAACGGTCTTGTTGCGCCTCGGGCAACGAATACGTGCCTTCTTGCTCGATCGGGTTCTGGGTCGCTAAGACGAAAAACGGATTCGGCAAGCTGTGCCGCTGCCCTCCGGCCGTGACCTGCCGTTCTTGCATCGCCTCCAGCAACGCCGCTTGCGTCTTCGGCGGCGTGCGGTTGATTTCGTCGGCCAGCACAATGTTCGCGAACACCGGCCCGCGAAGAAACTTGAACGACATCTTGCCCGTCGACTTGTCCTCCTGAAGCACTTCGGTGCCCGTGATGTCCGAAGGCGTCAGGTCAGGCGTGAACTGAATGCGGCTAAACTGCAACCGCAGACAGCGGGCCAACGAGCTGACCATCAGTGTCTTCGCCAACCCCGGCACGCCCTCCAGCAAACAATGGCCTTGCGCGAAGATCGCGATCAGCAGTTGCTCGATCACCGTTTCCTGGCCGACAATCACCCGACCGAGCTCCGACCGCAATCGCTGGTAAACGACCTGCAAACGCCGAACCGATTCGATGAGCGACGGGTCGGTGGGCGATGGCGTGGTCGCGGATGCGGAACTGTCGGCGGGAAGATTGGGCGTGGGGACTGCATTGGCCATCAGTGCGAACTCCAAAGCGGACAACTGCGGTGGATCTCGCGGAGCATCCTCTGGCGGTTCGGTAGGTCCGAAGGCGGTCGGCGGGATCGATTCGTCGTGCGGCGAGTGGGTGGGTGCTGCTGCGGGCTATCTCGACGGGACGCTTAGTTTAGCCCACTGAGCGCGGCGATGGCGAGCGGCGTGGCGATCAGCGGATCGTCTTCCCGCATTCCCGGTTCTGGGTTGGTCCACGAGCCGTCTGCCCTCTGCCGCTCAATCACCGCCGCCACGATCGTCTCGTGGGCAGCCTCCCGACGCGTTTGCGGGAAATGAGCCGAGGCTGCCACAAGACGCGCGGCCCAGTAAAACCAAAGGGAGTTTGGGCCACCGGGCGGCCGGTCCCAGTTTTCCAGTTTTCCAAACCAATCGAGCACAGCAGTCCAGGCTGGTTCGGAGGGCGACGTGTCGCGAGACGGCACGGCGGCCAGCGACCGTAGGGCGGCTAGCGCCAGCAGGCCATCGCAAGAGGCGGAGCCGTACGAACGTGGCTGTCGAGTCTCCGGATCGAGCCCCGCTTTGTTGTCGGTCATCGCGTGGTCCGGCGTGAACATGAATCCGCCGTCTCCCGGCCGATTTTGGCTTCTTTCCAGCCACTGATGGGCCAGGACAACCCAGTCGCCGTTGGCGTCGGGAATCGCCGCCTTGGAGTTCGCGTCGGCGTTATCGCGAACTTCGCTCGGCGAGTCCGTCGGAGGCATCGCGAGTGCCTGGACGGCCCACGCGGTCAGCGAGATGTTGGTGCCTGTTGTGATGCCGCGAGGCGGCGGATCTCCGCCTAGATCCCAGCCCCCGACGTGCGGGTCCGTTCGGGCAAAACCGCGGCCCGGGAAAACCTGGGTCGCCAAGAGGTAGCCGCGGAGTCGTTGACGCTCGTCGGCCGACCAGAGCGGCCGGGTTGGGGATTCGGCCAACAAGGCGAGCGCCGTCGCGTAAACCGGTAGGTCGAGCGTACCGTCGGGACAGGCGATGGCGCCGCGTTTTTCCAAGCCAGGTCGAAGGAAGTCGACGGCGGCGGCGAGCGGTTCGCGGAGCGCGGTGGCCCACGAAGGGTTGGAACTCGCGGTGGGGGCAGGGAAGGGCGCTGCCGCTGGCGCGTCCCTGGGCATGAGTTGGCTGAGCGTGCGAAGCACGAAGGCGGTAAGCGCCACGCCTCCCCGCAGAGCGCCGTACCGCGAACGTCGCCAACCACCCGAGGCGTCCTGCGTTTTCAGCAAGAAGTCGACGCCCCGCGCGATCGCTTCGGCTGGAGTGGCTAGCATAAATGCGTTCTTCTTTTTTACGGCCTAGACCTGGGAAATGGGCAGGTAGCGGCGCGGCGCGTTGAGCACCAACAGCGCGGCGGCGGTGCAAAAAACGCGACTCGTGATACAGTGCGCGCCGCTCCAACTGCCGTCGTCGTTTTGCACGGTGACAATTTTGTCCCGAACCACGCCGTACCACGCGTTCCAATCCGCCCCGCCACGTTGCGACAGTGTCTCGGTGATCAGGTGGAAGGCCAAAAACTCCTCGCCGCCCGCCTGAGTGAACGCCGTGTTGTCGCTGGTAACAAGTTTGAGCGTTTCGGCGATCGCCTGCCGTGCGACGGGCGTGGTTTCTTGACCTAAGGCGTAAAGCACGCGGATGCCGGTGGCGTTTTTGTAGAGCGTATGCATCCAGCCGGCTCCAGCACCGCCGCCACCCAGACTGGCCTGCATCTGCCGCGCGAGAAAGGCCGCCGTTGTTTCCGGACTGGCTCCAACCCGCAGTCCCGCGAAGTGCGCGGCGCGGAGTGCGACCCAGCCCATGACGGTGCCCAATGTCGGCGCCCAGGAAGTTTGCCCCCAGTGGCCTTCTGAAGTTTGGGCGGCGACGATGGCGTCCAGCACGCGTCGCAGCGCCCGGCGAACCTGGGCGCCTTCCAGTGTTTCGCCCGCCACTTGGCTCAGGAACAGCGCCGCCAAGAAGCTATGCGCGTGGCGGCCGATCTTGTTCTGCAATTGCGTCTGCAAGCTGGCCGTGATGTCGTCCGCGGGCATCCGCGCCGCGCATTCCAACAGATAGCTTAGCGCTCGACGCGTCTCCCGAGCTTGCGGTCCCTCGCGTGGCGTATTGCCCGCCGCGAGCAACGCGAGGCCGGAAAGCGCGGTGCAACCGATGTCGGGCGGCTGGCCGATGTCGGTTCCCCATCCACCTTCCCGCGGCAACGCCCGCAGCAGCCAACCGATGCCGCGACGCACTGCGGCGGTGGCGGCCGGCGCGAGTTCCTCGCCCGGCTCCGCCAGTGGCCCGACAGGCTGGGTCGGCGACATCGGTTGCGTCTGGGAACCCGTCTGCGAAAAAACCATTACGGGCGAATATGCGGCGGCAGAGGCTGCCAAGGTTGTGGCCGCCGCCCGTGCCGCCGTGGATCGCAAATAAGCTCGCCGGCTCAGTCGTATCTCGCGTCTCGACATGGCGTTACAGTTTCCCTAACAGGCTTGGCGAGCGATCGGCGACGATTTCGCGCCGAGTGCTGGACAAATTCTCTGAAATCAGGCTAGCTTTTGGAATGGTGGCACACGATAAGTAGCACTAATGCACGTCCGGCGCGGAACGGACGCCGCGGGTCACCGAACGAATGAGGGGAGGGACCGGTGGGAACCACAACGTTGTTGCTCGCATTGTCAGCGATTGTAGCCTCGACGCCTCGAGACGAGGCGACCGTGGAACGCGTTGATTTGGTCGAACTGAATCATTGTTTCGACGAATTTGGTCGACCAGCGATCGACCAATTGATTTTCTACGACTGGTGTACCACGCAGTGTCGTTTCCAGGTTCGAGCGTGGCGAATGCTGAAGACGCCGGCTCAGTTGCCGCGGCCCGATGTGGCTGGTGGCTACATGATCCGCTGGCAAGACGGCGTAGTGCTTCGGCAGATCTACGCGAAGCAGTTCCGCGAAACCTGGACGCAGTATGACCCGGAATTGACCGAGCGCGAGTTTCTTCCGAAGGACAAACGCCGCGACTTGCGGAAGCTCGCGAAGACGCGTTGGACCGACCCGCCAGCGGTCGCCGGCGAACCACGCGAGAGCTCGAACTCCCTCGCGTCCGCCTCGCCGCCGATGACGGCGACAACTGCGCCTGACGCGTTGGCGTCCCCGCGGACTTCATCGTCGGCGTCACCGTCGACCGGGCAGGGGCCGACTTCTTCTCCCGCGAACGTGGGCAACGTCAGGGCGTCGACGCTATTGTCGACCAGTGGCGCGGCTGCTCCCTAGAGGTTGCGCAAGCCGCGGCGCCCGTGTCGCGGCGCCCGTGCCGCGGCGCCCGTGCCGCGGCGCCATGCCGCGGCGCCCGTGCCGCGGTGCCCGTATTGCGGCTTGCACGCTGCGGCTTGCGCGTCGCAACTCGTGTTTCGCTCGTCGATTGGTCTCTCGACGGCTCGACAATCAGCGACGTCACCAGTAGCTTTCGTCCTGCGGAATGGGGAGCGGGCGGGGCAATCGTCGGCTCGTGGCGGCTCCGGCCGATCGCGGGCGGGAGGAAAGTCCGGGCTCCGTAGAACAGGGTGGTCGATAACGTCGACCGGCCGCGAGGCCAGGGAAAGTGCAACAGAAAGCAAACCGCCGCCAGCGGGCGTTTCGACGCTTCGCTGAACGGTAAGGGTGAAACGGTGCGGTAAGAGCGCACCAGCGGTCGAGGTGACTTGGCCGGCTTGGTAAACCCCACCCGGAGCAAAGCCAAACAGAGGGAAGCGCGGAATCGGCCGCGGCGGATCGGTTCGGTCCGTTGAGTTCGACTCTCGGGTAGGCTGCTGGAGGCGGCGGGCAACCGCCGTCCTAGAGGAATGGTTGCCGTGTGCCGGTGACGGCACGCACAGAACCCGGCTTACAAGCCCACTCCCCGCTCCGCGTTTTTCCCACACCACGTCCCACGACCGGTTCGATTATTCTAGGGCTTGCCGCGATTGTTCCCACACCGTGATTTAACGAGGAACGGTTCGATGACTTGGTCAAGTTTCGTTGGGGCGTGCGGAAAAGCTATCTGCGCGTACGCTGTTTTGACGCTGGCATCCGCCCAAACCGATGCCCAGACAGCGCCCCAGACAGCGCCCCAGACAGCGCCCCAGACAGCGTCTCAGACAGCGCCCCAGACAGCGCCCCAGACAGCGCCCCAGACAGCTGCGCGGACGACGGCTCCATCGGCGCCGCAGCCGATGGTTCAGGCGCCGCCGCAGTCGCCTGCGGACGGCGTTGCTAGCGATGGGCGGTTCGCGGTCCGATCGAACCTCAGGGCGGGCGTCGCGAAAGTCGACATCACGCCGCCCAACGTCGTGGACATGCCGATTATCGGGCACACTCGAAAGGTGACGGGCGTTCGCGATCCGCTGCGCGCCGGCGTGTTGGTGTTGGACGATGGAACAACTCGGGCCGCGATCGTGACCATGGATACGATCGGGGCGTGGGAGCCGATGGTCGCGGCGGCG
>JBJTOW010000219.1:0-3158 GCA_046074805.1 Planctomycetota bacterium
TCACCGGACTCAAGGGCACGGCGGTCAACGTCCAGTCGATGGTGTTCGGAAACATGGGCGAGGATTCGGGCACGGGCGTGGCGTTCACCCGCAATCCGTCGACGGGCGAAAACAAGTTCTACGGCGAGTTCCTGGTGAACGCGCAGGGCGAAGACGTGGTCGCTGGCATTCGCACGCCGCAGCACGTCGATGAAATGCCCAAGTGGAACAAAGCGGTCTACAAGCAACTGCTGGAGATCAAGAAGACGCTCGAAGGGCACTTCAAGGATGTCCAGGACATCGAGTTCACGATTGAACGCGGCACGCTGTTCATGTTGCAGACCCGCAACGGCAAGCGGACCGGCGCGGCGGCGGTGAAGATCGCCACCGACCTCGTGAAGGAAAAGCTGATCGACGAAAAGACGGCCGTGCTCAGAATTCCGGCCGGCGACTTGACCCAGTTGTTGTTGCCAAGCTTTGATCCGGCCGCGAAGAAGTCGCTCACCGCGTTGACTCGCGGTCTTCCGGCTTCGCCGGGTGGAGCGGTCGGCAAGCTGGCGTTCACCGCCGCTGAAGCGGTGGAACGGGCCAAGGGCGGCGAGAAGATCATCCTTGTCCGCAAGGAAACGAATCCGGAAGACGTCGAAGGTATGCACTCGGCGGCCGGTATTCTCACCAGCACTGGCGGTATGACCAGCCACGCGGCGGTCGTCGCCCGCGGCTGGGGACGCTGCTGCGTCGTCGGCGCCGGTGAGATCCTGATCGATGTCGCCGCGAAGAAGGTGGTGATCGGCGGCAAGACGTACGGTCCGAGCGATACGCTATCGATCGACGGTTCGACCGGCGAGGTGTTCGAAGGCTCGCTGCCCACCCAAGAGCCGAAGTTGTCCGGCGACTTCGCCACGGTGATGAAGTGGGCCGACAAGTATCGCACCATGAAGATCCGCACGAACGCCGACACTCCGGCGGACGCTCAGCGGGCGCGTGACTTCGGGGCCGAAGGCATCGGACTGTGCCGCACCGAACACATGTTCTTCGAGGGCGACCGCATCAAGGCGATGCGGGAAATGATCCTCGCGGACACGGTCGAGGCGCGGGAGAAGGCCCTGGCCAAATTGCTGCCTTACCAACGCGAAGACTTCGTCGGCCTGTTTACCGCGATGAAGGGGTTGCCGGTCACGATCCGCCTCTTGGATCCACCGTTGCACGAGTTCCTCCCGCAGGACGAGAAGAGCCAAAAGGAAATGGCGGACACGATGGGCGTGAAAACGGCCGTCGTAAAGGCTCGCGTCAGCCAGTTGCACGAAGCCAACCCGATGCTCGGCCATCGCGGTTGCCGTCTGAGCGTCACCTATCCGGAAATCCTGAAGATGCAGGTCCGGGCGATCGTCGAAGCGGCCGTCGAATGCAAGAAGAAGCGGATCGACGCCCGTCCCGAGATCATGCACCCGCTGGTCGGCACCGCCGCGGAAATCAAGCTGCTGCGGAAGTGGACCGAGTAGACGATCAACGCCGTCTTGGCCGAAACCAAGTCGACGGGCAAGGTCGAAATACTCATCGGCACCATGATCGAAGTTCCCCGCGCTGCGCTCACGGCCGACCAGATCGCCGAGTACGCCGAGTTCTTCAGCTTTGGCACGAACGATCTCACCCAGATGACGTTCGGCTACAGCCGCGACGATGTGAACAGCTTCCTGCCGGACTACCTGAAGGCGGAGCTGCTGCCGATCGACCCGTTCCAGTCGCTCGACACGTCGGGCGTCGGACAACTGATCGATATCGCCGTGTCGAAGGGCCGCAAGGTCCGCGATGGACTCAAGGTGGGCATCTGCGGCGAGCATGGCGGCGATCCGGCGTCGGTGCATTTCTGCCACAAAGCGGGCCTCGACTACGTGAGCTGCTCGCCGTTCCGCGTGCCGATCGCGCGGTTGGCCGCCGCCCAAGCGGCGTTGAAGCACGCCAAGTAGGCGCCGCGGTTCGTGAAGCGTGAGGTGTCCCGTGGCACCTTGTGCTTCGTCGAATCTTCACTTTCGAGTTGCGACGGACTTCCTGGTCCGTCGCAACGCTCGTCGAGCGAAGGACGTAGGCGTCCGACGTAAACGTTCGGGACGGGATCGAGCAACCTGTGGAGTTTTCCGCATTGATTGCCGTTGCTTCCCTGCTGTTGTCGATCCACATGATCGCGGCCAGTATCGCGTCGATCGGACCGCTGATCGGCGTCTGGCTGGAAGGCCCATCCGCTCGTGGCGACCGCGTCGCCCGTCGACTCGCGCTGACTCTGGCGGAGCATTCGCTCGTCGCGTTGGCGATCACGTCCGCCGTCGGTGTGTTCCAAGGCTGGCTGGCGTGGAATGATCAGTATCAGGCGGCGGTTGCCAAGCTGGGCGGCAAAGTTTTCTACGGCGTTTTGGAGGTGTTGTTCTCCGTGGTGCTCATGACGCTGATCGTCGTGAGTTGGCATCGGCAACATCGACGGGACAGCGAATCGGATTCGCTTGCGCCACTCCAGGGGCGGTGGCTGCGCGTAACACTCGCCATTCTGGCGGGAAGCAATCTGGTCTATCACTTTCCGGTGCTGATGGTGGTGTTGTCGCGACTGGTGACCGGCGAGGATCCGGCATCGACCGTTCTGACCGCCGCCGATTTTCGTCAGCGACTCATCGAGCCGGCGGTGTTCGCGCGTTGCCTCCATTTCTGGCTGGCCTCGATCGCGGTGACGGGTGTATGGCTGTTGGCGATCGCGTGGCGGGTGGGAGGCGACGATGCGGCTCCGATAGCCCGTTGGGGAGGACGCATCGCCGTTATTCCGACGTTGTTGCAAATTCCCTGTGGTATCTGGTTGCTGAGCGAATTGCCGCCATTGCGGCAGAGTCGACTGCTGGGCGGCGACGGGCTCGCGACAGCCGCCTTCGCGGCCTCGGTGGGGCTCGCCATGTGGTTGCTCAATCAGTTGGCGGCAATTGGCTTCGGCGAAACCGAACGGCCGCGTTTAGCCCGCGCGGCCATGACGCTCGTCGCAGTGATAGCGCTGATGGCGTACGTTTTGCGGTCCGCGAATGGATCCCTGTAGGAGGCTTGGCAGTGTCCGCTCCCGAAGTCATCGCGCTGCGCCACTCGAACGGCGCCGAGGCGCGCATCCTGGCCGGTTTCGGTTTCAATTGCTTTTCGTGGAGCGTTCC
>JBJTOW010000220.1:0-3614 GCA_046074805.1 Planctomycetota bacterium
GCCATGCGGGCATCGACCAGTTCGTATTCGCGGACAACGCTGTGTTGAATGGCACGGGCAGCTTGCTGGACGGCGGCAGTGGCATCGATACGATCGATTTCTCGGCCTACCTCACGGGCCGGGAGATAAGGTTGGAAGGCCAAGCGGCGATCGATGGTTACTGGGGCAATGAGGCTAGCTGGGCGGATGGAGCGAGATTCGACAACATTGATTCCCTCCTGGCATCAAACGCTACCGGCGACACAGTTCGCAGTCCGGCACAAGACACTTTCTGGCGGTTGACAGGGCGGGACGCGGGGGTCGTCTGGAATCTACCCACGGCCGATATCGTTACGAGGCCGCCAGCGCTCGATCCGTGTGATTTCGAAGACACCTGGATCCAGCCGGCCGATCCGGCCAGTCCGACGTTCCAAGTGGCTGGAAAATCGATCGCCTTCGCCAATACGGAAAACGTGCGGGGCAACTCGGCGCAGGATTGGTTTGAAGTCGGCCCAGCGTTCCAATTGACAGAGACGTTGGGTGGTGGCGGAAATCCGGATGCGAAGCCGGACACGCTTGATTATCGACTATGGACCGCGCCAGTGACCGCCGATCTGTCGCAGGGCACGGCTGTGGGATCAGGCACGAACCGCTTCGCTGTCACGTTCGACCCGGACTTGAATTCGTCGTTCCGAAACGGACGCGCGAAGGCCGCCGCGCCACCCCGGCCGGCTCAAGTCAGCAGCAGCATTGAGAATCTTCTGGGCGGTTCCGGCAACGACACTTTGACTGGCGACAACGACGTGAACGCGATTCGCGGTTACGTCGGACAGGACACGATCAACGGCAAGTCCGGCATTGACGACTTGGATGCCGGAACGGGTTCCGACGTGGTCGAGGTGGCGGCCGATGAAGCGATGGACGACTCGATTCGGGGAGGCTACGGGCGAACGCTCGATGCGTCCGATTTCGACGTCATGCGCAATGTCGGCGACTCGACCGTTTTCCTGTCGCGCTTCAACAGCGGCCCGGATGATTTCAGCAACAGCATCGACGAGTACGATGGCAAGGGGATGCCACTTAGCGGGACGGCCGGCGCGACCGAGTTCCATCTGGGACTTACCCCGGCTAGGAACACGCCGCAGGTGCTTGGCGCTGGTGGCGATGACGATGTCACGACCGCGCTGGGCGTGGCTTATGGACCGGCGCCAAACCCGATTGTGGCTTATGACGGAGGCGTGGGCCGGGACCAAATCATGTTCGCACTGACCGTCCCGCAACTCGATGATTTAGCGGACTCTGATTTGGCCGCCATACAGACTTACCTGAAGGCCCCAGCGCAGGCCACGTTGAATGTGTCGCTGCCAAGCGGCGGTTTCGCGGCGGCCAATTTCGAAACTGCTCGGATCGCCGTTTACGATGACGGCGTGGTGACGGATGTCACGACATGCTTTTTGGCGCTGACGGCCGCGTCGCAGATCCGGATTGGCACCAACGGCAACGACACGATCATCGGCACCGCCGGTCGCGACTTGATATTAGGCTTGGCGGGCGACGATGTGATCGAAGGCATGGAAAGCGATGACTGCATCTTGGGCGGTGCGGGAAACGATGTCGTGAACGGCCGCGCTGGCAACGACCTTGTTGTGGGCGGAAGCGGCGTAGACAGCATCTACGGCGACATCGGCGACGACACACTGCTCGGCGGGATGGGCGCGGATGCCATTTGGGGCGGCAAGGGCATCGACTGGCTGGCCGGCCAATCGGGCGATGATACGCTTCGCGGCGAGGATCAAAACGACATTCTTTACGGCGGTGGCGGAAACGATAAGCTCTTCGGCGACGACGGCAGCGATCAGCTTTACGGCGAAGCGTGCGACGACGATTTGTTCGGTGGCGTGAACGACGACATCCTGGACGGCGGCATCGATCGCCGTTCGCCAACACGGCGGGATCGGATCGACGGCGGACCTGACAACGATGTTATCCGTTCCCGCGGCGTCGAATCCGAGTTCGACGAGCTTCAAGGCGGCACGGGCGTTGATCGCTTGGATGTTATCGATACGGCGTTGCCACCGGCCGACTTGGTTATCAACACGTGGTCTACCGAATTGAATGGCATCGAGGCGCTGTACGCCAACAACGCCGCCATTTCTGGCAACGCGTTGGATAACACGTTTGATTTCCGGATCGCCGCTTCGACAAAGAAGTCGTTCTTGATTTTCAACGCATCGGCTATCAAAGGCGGGGCCGGCGCCGACACGATCTATGGCACGACTGGCGTCGATACTTTATTGGGCGAGGCGGGCAATGATACGCTTTACGGCAATGACGCCGATGACTCGATTAACGGCGGCGATGGCAACGATGCCTTATGGGGTAACGCCGGCAACGACCAATTGAGCGGCGGTGAAGGCAACGATTCGATATTGGGTGAATTCGGCACCGATAGGATTTTTGGTGACGCGGGCGATGATACCTTGCGAGGCAACGAAGGCCCCGACTTCATCGACGGAGGGACCGGCAATGACAGCATCATCGGCGATACGGAAAACGATACGCTGATGGGCGGGCCCGGCAACGACGTGATTCAAGGCGGAGCGGGCGCTGACACGATCGATGGTGGAACCGACGACGGGACAGTCGCCGGTTACGACTCGATCGACGGCGGCGTTGGCGATGACGAGATCCGCACCAAGGGCCGCGAATCCGAGTTCGACGTGATACGGGGAGGCGCGAATAACGACAAGATTGTCAACGTGTCGACGTCGTCGCCGATCGGCGATCTGGTGTTCAACTCGTTCATCGCGGCCGCCAATCAAATCGAGCAAATCTTCGGCAAAGGCTCGCGAATTGTTGGCAATAGCGGCAACAACGTGTTGGATTTCCGCTTAAATCCAACCGGCGCCTCGACCGTAATGATGAACCTTGTCTTGGGCATCTTGGGATTAGATGGCAACGACGTGATCCATGGCACGGCGGGCATTGACACCATCGACGGCGGAACTGGAAATGACTCGCTGTACGGCTACGCGGGCAACGACAACTTGAGCGGCGGCGTCGGCGATGATTACCTAGATGGCGGCGCCGGGAACGATACGCTTGCTGGAAACGATGGCCTCGACACCCTGTTCGGCGGAGCTGGAAACGACTGGTTTGTCTTCCAAAACGATGTATTGAACACCGATACCGTCAACGATTTCGGGACAACCGATATGATTCGCTTGGTGGGATACGGATCAGGCGTCCGCTTCGACACGATCACGTTCGACGTCGCTACCCAAACGCTCGTGCTACCATCCAGTCCCGCGAAACGGATCGTGCTTGCGAAGCTGAAAGCGAAACCGACCGCGGCACGGTTTAAGATCGAGTGACGCGGCGTCCCATAATGGACGACGGCTTTCGAGTACGGCGGAACTTCAGTCCGTCGTCATGGGTGCGGCGAAAGGGAGCGGCCAGCGTTATCAATCGGCCGTCGAATCAAAACGGCGGGGGGATGTGAGCAACTTACCGAAGCAGTAAATCGTCGCGCCCGCGATGATGGCCCAGACGCTGACTAAACAGACAGTGGCAGAGAGGGTCATGGTTCGGCTCGAAAAAAGGATCTGCGTTATCTGTCACAGGTTGGACGCCGG
>JBJTOW010000221.1:0-7289 GCA_046074805.1 Planctomycetota bacterium
CCAAGGCATCCCGAAGCGCCTAACCCGTTCTCCAAAAATGACATCCGACCGGCCGTTGAGAATTAGTTGACGACCCGCCGGGAATCGGTACATTACCGCCTCGCCGACCCATTGGTTGTGGTGCCCGATGGCACGCCTACAATAGGTTGTAGTCCTTTTCGCTTTCCCAACTTGCCTTGACGGACCAAGCAGCGCTGTTTCACGGAAGATTTATTCGCGTTTCTTCGACTTGCAAGTCGATGCGAGTTGGTGTAAATCTGTACAGCAGTGCCGTTGGTGAATCAACGCAGGATGGCCGCTTTTCGCTCTCCCCAGGAAGGAGTTTCATGATGGCAACGGTTAAAACCGAACGCCCGCAAACCCGCAGTCGAGCCGCTCAGAAAACGACCGCCGCCGTCGGCAGTTCAGTGAGCAACTCAGCCGCCAGCTCGGTTGGTGCGGAAACGGCCGCTGGAATTTCCTTGGCAGCCGGGTCGGCTGTTTCCGGGTCGGCTGTTTCCGGGTCGGTGTTGTCGGCTGGCGAAGCGTCGAATTCCGGCGGCGGTTTGGGAGCGAATGTCGGCCATGTGGCGGCGAGCCGTCGTGGACGAACGGGTGGCAGGCAGGCTGCGATGGGGATGCGGGTCGATGCGACCTTCTGCCCCGTCGAGGTTGCCGATCCGTTCGACACCGTGACATGGGAGATGCGGAAGGCGACGATCAAGGACGAAAGCGGGAAGCCGTTGTTCGAGCAGACCAACTGCGAGATACCGTCTTCCTGGTCGCAGTTGGCGACCAATGTTGTCGTGAGCAAGTATTTTTACGGCGAGAACGGCACGTCCGAACGCGAGCGAAGCGTGCGGCAGGTGATCCACCGGGTCACTCGGACGATCGCCGATTGGGGCATCGCCGACGGATATTTCGCGTCGGCGGAGGACGGCGAGCGTTTCTATCGCGATTTGACTTGGTTGTGCCTGCATCAACACGGGGCTTTCAATTCGCCCGTTTGGTTCAACGTCGGCCTGTTTCCCCAGTACGGCGTGACTGGAGCGAAATGCAACTGGCGTTGGAACGAAGCGACCCAGGAAGTTGAGCAGCCGGAGAATCCGTACGAGTTCCCCCAGGGGTCGGCCTGCTTTATCCAAAGCGTTGGCGACAACATGGAGGACATCATGCGCCTGGCGACCAGCGAGGCGATGCTCTTCAAGTTCGGCTCGGGAACAGGCACGGATTTGTCAACGATCCGTTCGCACCGGGAAAAGCTCTCGGGCGGCGGCCGGCCATCGGGCCCGCTTTCGTTCATGCGGGTTTACGACCAGATCGCCGCCGTCGTGAAATCGGGCGGCAAGACTCGCCGCGCGGCGAAGATGCAGTCGATCAAGATCTGGCATCCCGACATTTTGGAATTCATTGAGTGCAAGTGGAAGGAAGAGCGTAAGGCTCACGTGCTGATCGAGAAGGGCGGCTACGAGTCCAACTTCAATGGCGAAGCGTACAGCTCGATCTTGTTCCAGAATGCCAATCTGTCCGTGCGGGTCACGGACGAGTTTATGAGCACGGTCGAGCAGGGTGGACAGTGGCGGACCCGGTGGGTCACGGATCCGGACCGGGACGGGCCGGTTTACGAGGCCAAGTGGCTGCTTGGACGGATGGCCGAGTGCGCCTGGGCGTGCGGTGATCCGGGCGTTCAGTATGACACGACCATCAACCGATGGCACACCTGTCCGAATTCCGGCCGTATCAACGCCAGCAATCCGTGTTCCGAGTACATGTTCTTGGATAACACGGCGTGCAATCTGGCGAGCATCAATCTGATGAAGTTCCGCCAGTCCGATGCGACATTCGATGTGCCTCGGTTCATGGCCGCCTGCCGGCTGTTCCTGATCGCGCAGGAGATTCTGGTGGATCACGCCAGTTATCCGACGGCGGAGATCGCTCGCAATAGCCACCTTTACCGGCCTTTGGGGCTGGGGTACTCGAACCTCGGCAGCCTGTTGATGGCGGGCGGTATGCCGTATGACTCGGAGGCGGGCTATGGAGTTTGCGGAGCGTTGACAGCGCTGTTGCATGGAGCGGCGAATTTGACCAGTGCCGAGATGGCGGCTGTCGTCGGGCCGTTCGCCGGTTACGCGGCCAATCGCGAACCGTTCCTTCGAGTGATGCAGATGCACCGCGACGCGGTCGAGAACATCAACGACGCAGGGCCGGCATACCTCAAGGACGCCGCCCGAGAAGTGTGGGACCGGGTGCTAGCGACGGGAAGCCGCAACGGCTTCCGAAACGCCCAGGCAACGGTGTTGGCGCCGACGGGCACTATCAGCTTCATGATGGATTGCGACACGACGGGCATCGAGCCGGATATCGCGTTGGTGAAATACAAGCAGCTCGCCGGTGGCGGGATGCTTAAGATCATCAACCAGACCGTGCCGCTGTCGTTGCGGACGCTCGGCTACGATGACGCGCAAATCAAGTCGATCGTCAGTTACATCGATGCGAAGGACACGATCGAGGGTGCGCCGGAGCTGAAGGCCGAGCACCTACCGGTGTTCGACTGTGCTTTTAAGCCGGCTAACGGGGTGCGGAGCATCGCCTGGAAGTCGCATGTCCGGATGATGGCGGCCGCGCAGCCGTTCCTCTCGGGCGCGATTTCCAAGACGGTGAACATGCCCTCCGATGTGACGCCCTCCGATGTCGCGGATGCGTACCACTGGGGTTGGAAGCTCGGCCTGAAGGCGTTGGCGATCTATCGAGATGGCTCGAAGCAAAGCCAGCCGTTGTCGACGAAATCCGAGGGCGACAAGGCGGCCGAAGGGAAGGCCCAAATTGACGCTGCGGCTATGAACGAAGCGGTCAACGCGGCCGTTGCGGCGGCCCTGGCAGCCGCCGCTAAGGCAGGTCCGGCACCAGCTGCCTCTGTCGAGCCTGCGGTGCCGCGACCGCGGCGAGAGCGGCTGCCGGATACCCGCCAGTCGATCACGCATAAGTTCAACGTCGGTGGTCATGAAGGCTACATCAACGTGGGGCTCTACCCGGATGGGCGTCCGGGCGAGTTGTTCATTACGATGGCCAAAGAGGGAAGCACGATTGGCGGTCTCATGGACGCGTTTGGAACCGCGATTTCCATGAGCCTCCAGTACGGCGTGCCCCTCGAAGTGTTTGTCAACAAGTTTTCCCACACGCGGTTCGAGCCGATGGGGCATACGACGAACCCCGATATTCGTATCGCGAAAAGCGTGGTGGATTACATCTTCCGCTGGGCGGCGATCACGTTTCTTCCAGGCTACCGTGAGGCGAATCGTGGTGAGTTGACCAAGTCCGCTGGCGGGAGCAGTTCCAGCGAAGCCGCCGGAGACGAGGAAACAGCTCGACAGCCCGCCGCCAAGATGGCTGGCGGGCAGGCTGGTCATCGGACGACAGCGGCCGCTGACACGGCCACGGTGGCCACGTTGCAGAACACGTTGCAGAACACGATGTCGAACGCGATGTCGAACGCGATGCCGGCGGTTGCGTCCGGCATAGTCGGCGAGTCGCCCGTGAAAGCCAACGGAAAGCATGGCGGACGTATCGATTTCGCCGTGCTGGAGCGGGCCGGTGTCGCGATGAACGTGGACGGCAACACGGCGTCATCGCTCGGGACCCGCAACGATCAGTTCGCGCGTTTCCAAAGCGATGCGCCGAGCTGTGACAACTGCGGGTCGATCACGGTCCGTAATGGCAATTGCTATCTGTGCCATAACTGCGGCAACAGCATGGGTTGCTCCTAGCGGCTTTCGGCGTGGGGCTCCGCCGACGCCGCGAATTTCGGTTAACATGCCGGAATACGCGGCGCGGCGGGCGCGCGGCGTCGACAGCCACGAGACGCGCGGGGTATTTTCGATGAGCGGCGACCAACGGCCTCCTTCCCAACCCTCGGACAACGGCGGTGGGCCGCCGAGCGAGCAGGTCAAACTGCAGCACATAACGGCGCGAGTGCCCGAAAACGTCAGTCGCGGCGCGTTTAGCACCGGCATGATCGTGATGACGGGTGGAACCGAATTCATCCTGGATTTCATCCAGAACATCGGCCATCCGCCCCACGTTGCCGCCCGCATCATTCTGCCGCATGCGACGATGCCGCAGTTCATCCAAGCGCTGCGGACGAATCTGGAGATGTATATCCAGCGGTTCGGACAGCCTCCCGAGCTTCCGAAACCCCAAGCCGGCGGCAAGCAGCCGAGCGCGCAAGAAATCTACGATGAACTCAAAATGCCCGACTCGTTGCTGAGCGGGGCCTACGCCAACGGCGTGATGATTGGGCACACTGCCGCCGAATTCAAACTCGACTTCCTCACCAACCTCTTTCCGCACTCGGCGGTGTCATCTCGAGTCTTCCTGTCGGCGCCGCAGGTGCCGCGGGTTCTCGATTCGCTCATCAATACTTTTCAGCAGTTTCAACAGCGTCTGAAACAACCGCCGCAGCCGCCCGAGTCGGCCTAGTATCAGGTCAACTCCGACATCATCGCGGTGTTGGGGAAGTGGCGAAAGGTTCGGCCATGGCCTATCTGTTCAACACCCCCGAAGAACAACAGGCGATGCTTGCGGCCATCGGGGCCAAGTCGATCGACGAACTGTTCGCGACGATTCCGGAAGCGATGCGATTGCGGCGGCCGCTGAACTTGCCGGAAGCGCTCGGAGAGTTGCCGTTAACGCAGTCGCTGACGCGGTTGGCTTCGGAGAATCAATCGACGCAACAGCTAGTGTGTTTTCTCGGGGCAGGCGCGTACGACCATTTCATTCCGGCCGTTGTGGACGCGATCGCCTCCCGCTCCGAGTTTTACACGTCTTATACGCCGTACCAACCGGAGGTCAGTCAAGGCAACCTGCAGGTGATGTTCGAGTACCAGACGTTGGTCTGCCAACTCACAGGGCTCGATGTGGCCAATGCGAGTCTATACGACGGAGCGAGCGCGGCGGCCGAAGCGGTGTTGTTGTGCATGAGCGCGACAGAGCGGCCCAAACGGGTCGTTACGGCGGCCAGCGTCCACCCCGAGTACCGCGCGGTCATTCGCACGTACTTCGCGAATTTAGGGGCGGAGTTGGTGGAGGTCGCAACCCCTACAGGCCGTGTTTCGCCATCCGATTTGGCTCGGGCTGTGGATCGAAACACGGCGTGTGTGCTGCTGCAACAACCCAACTTTTTCGGGGCGATTGAGGAGTTGGAAACGCTGGCCGATGTCGCCCATAACGCTGGCGCGATGATGGCGGTGGCGTTCGATCCGCTCAGTGTTGGTTTATTGAAGCGGCCTGGCGATTGTGGGGCCGATGTGGCGATCGCCGAAGGACAATCGCTCGGCTCGCCCCTGCAGTTTGGCGGGCCCTATCTCGGGCTGATGGCATGCCGCGAGCCGTTTGTGCGGCGGCTGCCCGGTCGTATCGCGGGCCAAACGGTGGACCGCGATGGTCGCCGCTGTTGGGTGCTGACGCTGCAGACTCGCGAGCAGCACATCCGTCGGGACAAGGCGACGAGCAACATTTGCACAAACCAGGGTTTGATGGCGTTGCGAGCGGCTGTCTACCTTGCGGCCATGGGCCGTCAGGGGTTCCAAGAAACCGCCCGGCTTTGCCTGTGGAAAGCGGCGTACGCTCGATCTCGGTTGGCGAACAGCCAGCGGTATGAAGTCTGTTTCCAGCTGCCAACATTCAAAGAATTCCTGGTTCGCGATAAGCGGGGCGATGTCGCGAGTGCTCTGGCCGCCGCTCGCCGGGAAGGTATTCTGGCGGGCGTCCCCGTGGGACGTTGGTACCCGGAATTCGCCGATTGCTTCCTAGTCGCGGTGACGGAACAGCGGACCCGCGAAGAGATCGATCGCTGGTCCGAGGCGTTGGAACGAGCTTAGTTCCTCGCCGTCGTATGCGTCGGCCCCTCCACCCATCGTTCCGTCCACTTCGACGGACTGGGAATTCCATAGCACGGGCAGCGTGCGTCGGTGACATCCGCAGGGCCAACGACATTAGCCCTGTGGAGGCCCATCATCGTGACCACTGACATTCACAACTTCATGGTGGGGGAAATTGCCCGGCATCAGTCGCGGCTGAGGGCGTTTGTCCGCTGTTTGCTGGTGCGGCCGAGCGACGTGGATGACATCCTCCAGGAAATAAACTCAGTGCTCTGGCAGAAGGCCAACGAGTTCCAGCCGGGGTCGGATTTCTGGGCCTGGGCGAGCCAGATTGCCCGGTTTAAGGCCCTGAACCATCTGCGGAAACTAGGCCGCGAGCGACTGGTGTTCGACGACGCGGCGCTTGAGCAGCTCTCGGCGGCCGCCTCGGAAAAAATCGACCAGTTGGAAGAACGACGAGCGGCGCTCGACCATTGCCTGCGGAAATTGCCGCCGCCACAGCGGCAATTGGTCGACTTGCGATATTCCGCCGGACAGACCATCGAGTCGATCAGCGCGTCGATCGGCAGACCATCCGGCTCGGTCAGGCAGGCGCTGTTTCGCATTCGTGCGACGCTTCAGGCGTGTATCGAACGCCAATTGACAGCGGGAGGCGAGCCCGCATGAACGCGCCACAAGACTCCAGCGAACGGCAGCGGCAGTTGATCGCGGAACTGATCGATGGCACGTTGTCGGACTCCGACTCGGCGGACCTCAATCGCCTGCTGCAAACCCATCCACAGTTCGCCGATCAAGTCGCCAATCAATTGATCTTGGATTCGCTGTTGTCGGAAGAGCTTGGAGCGGAACCCCTGGCAGCGTTGGTCGATCTGGTCGGCCAACCGTGCGCCAGCCAACCGTCCGCCAGCCAACCGTCCGCCAGCCAGGTGCCGCCACCAGCGGCTCCCCCGCGTAGCTTCCGCACTTCGCGTCTGGGGCGGGCTTTCAATCAGCTAATCGCAGCGCGGCGGACCTGGCATGTGGCGGGCGCCCTAGCCACGCTCGCGGTTGTCGCGGTCGCGTTCGTTATGGGGCGTTGGGAGCGAATGACCCTGGCCAGCAGCTCGGATGTCATTGTGCGGGCGGCGATGGACGCCCATGCGGCGCCGGTCGAGCGGGTCTATGTCGTGCAAACCGAGAGATCGCCTACTGGCCCGACCGGCAGCGGCAGCCCGACCGGCAGCGTTGGCAGCGTCGGCTTCAAGCCGCCCCGCGATGTGCGTGTCGCGACCCAGGGCGATCGCTTCTATGTCGAAATGAATCGCGGTGAACGCAGTTGGTATTGGGGGCTCGATCGCGATGGCTCGATCTGGATCACACTTGGCTCCCGTCGCGCGATTGTGATCGACCGTGCCAACGTTAAATGTCGAAACGCTATTGAATGACTTATTGAAG
>JBJTOW010000222.1:0-3502 GCA_046074805.1 Planctomycetota bacterium
TTGGCGACATCCACTTTGGCGAACGCCTCAAGCGCGTCCGCGACGCGATCCTGGAGTAGCAGGTAATACGTGACCGCCAGCCAATCGCTATCCGCCAACTTCGGCAAATAGCTCAACTGACGCAACAACCCGTGGTACTGCGCATCCAGCCGATCGTTGACAATCTGGCGCCGCTTGCCCAACGCGTGGGCGCGGGCATTGACCAACGGCTTGTATTCCAAATGCTCGAACGTCCGCCGTTCAATCGGGTCGATCGTCAGCAGCGGGCTTTCGAGCCAACCACCGCACGTGGCGACGATCGGTTCGCTGTTCCGCAAGAATTCGCCGGCCGCTGTCTTTTCGTCGTGCAGCACCGAGTAGGACCAAATCACGTGGTGATAGTGCCGCCGTTCGGCGAGCAGTGCGACCACCTTTTCGAAGAACGCCTTGTCGCGAACGCGGAAGACGATCTTGTCGAGGTTCAGCCGCTGCACGTTCTCCCGGCCGAGGAACGCCAGGACCTCGTCGTTCGACCCGTTCTGCGACACGTAGTCCCAGGACTGCGTGTCGAGCTTGGTGAGTTGGGCGACGACATTGAATGTGGCGGGCGGCGCGGCGGCGACCACAACCTCATTGCGGGCGACATGCACCGGGAACTGCGGGAACTTGCCCGGCAGTGGGAAATAAAAGTGATACTCGAAGGTCCGCGTGTTGTACGGCTCGAGCGTAACGTAGATCGTTTTGGTCGGCTGCGAATTCAGCACAGGGATCGCGCCGCGAGGCGTCTCGATCAGGATGCTGAGCTTCTGACGCGTCGACGTGGTGTTCTTCACGACGATTTGGCCGCCATAGACGGTTTGCACCAGGAACTCATCGGTGACGTACTTGTCGAACGTCTCGCCGTTTTCCACCCGTGTGCGGTCGCCAAGCTTGAAGTAGTTTTGGCTGACCAGAATCGTGGCCGCTCCCGCCGGCGCCTCAGCCGGACGCACTTCCTCGTGGAAGGCGACCAGCGGGCCGTTCGAGGCGAGCGTCATGCGCCGGCCCTCGAATTTCGTTTCCACTTTGGCGGCCGCGAACGGCAGGTCGAGCACCGCGAGCGCGAACATCATCTCGTGGAAGCTATTGGCGGCCTCGGCGAGATTCCGTGAGAGGAACGGCTTGGCCGGATCATGGTCGGCGTAATCGCGCCAGAACGCGTTGACCTTGATGAGATCGGCCGTTTGCTGGGCGATCGGAACCTTATGGTAATTGTTCTCGGCCCATTCCTGGGTCGGATCGACATTGCGATACAGTTGCCGGACCTCGTCGGCGGCAAGTGGTTCGGCGAGCAGTCCGTCCATCGCTTGCTTGGCCTGTTCGAGTTCAGCCCGGTTCGCACCAGATTTCTTCTCCGCCTTGGCGGCGGCATTCGCGCGACCGTCTCGTTTCAAGCTTTCATCCTCCATCAAACGGCGCTGCATCGCCTTGTCGCTTTCGGCAAGCGCTTTCGCATCTTGTGGCTTGCCAGCACCGCCTCTCATCGCCCCCAAGCTGGCCCGCTCGCGAAGCGCTTCGGCGGACTTCGTGACTGGCGCCCCACCGGGAACCGCCCCGAACGCTGGCGCTGAGGCGGCGGCAGGCGCTGGCGGCGGAGCCGGAGCCGCCGCCGCTCGATCCTTACGCGCCAGCATTTGGCGTTCTTCGACTGCTTCCCGAGCGGCATTCACGCCGAGCCGGTCCTCAGACTCCAACTCGCCGCTCCTGACCGCCGTGTCGAACAACCGGATGAACTGGTCGGTGTTCGGAGGCAGCATGGCGAACAGGTCGCCCACGTGCCGCGCTTGGCGAGGCCGCTCGGCCACGATCCGCTGCGCGAGCAAAACTCTTTCGACGACGTTGAGCTGACCGTGGGCCCACGGCCGCAGATAGTCGGACAGATCGGCGCCGAGCAGCCATTTATCGAGGAACGTCTTGTCCTTCTTGTTCGCGAGATACGGCTTGATCACCGCCGCGAAAAACTCGGGGTCCTTGCGATACAGGAAAAACGACAGTTCGTGGCACGCATGTTTCGAGTAGAGCTCGCGTTTCCGCTCGGCGGCTAGTGTCGGCCAATCGAGAATGAAACGGAATTCGTTGAGCCGCGGTTCTTGGGTGAGCGTGCTGTACAACGCATGGACTCGCCCAAGATGGTCATAGTACTCGAAGCGGCTCGAAGCGATGTCGGCGAGCGAAAACGGCTCGTTCGCCCCGACCAAGCTGATTTGCTTGCGCTGCGTGAAATGGCCGGCCGGATCGAGGCCTTCGGCGAGCCGCAAATCGAAAAACGCCGGCTTCGCCTCGGGGAGCGACAGCGAGCGGCCCGTCGCTTGCAGCGGATCCGTCGCGACGATTCGAAAATGCGAGGCGTCCTTGAGCGCCGCGCGGGGCACCACCACGACGCCGTCGGCGTTCGGAGCCAGATTCAGCACCGCGACGCCGCCTTCCCCAAGAAAATCGAGATTGGCGAAGTCGCCCGTGACGACCTGGCCAGCCGCCCGCTTCGCCAACTGATCCGCACCGCCATCGGCCCGCGCATCCATTCCCCGGAAAGCGTCACCCGCGGCGGCCACCACTTGGCCCGTCGCGGTGGAACGCACGGCCCACGGATTAAGCAGCAGCGACGGCCGCTCCAGCGAGTTACCGGCAAACTTGCGAGCGTACTTGCGATCGAGGATGTAACGGTATTCGTCGCCGATATCCCGGCCGGTCACATAGACCGACGGCGTGGTTCCCGTGGTGAAAAGGAACGGCTCGGCGGCACGCACCCGCGCCAATTGCTCGTAGGCCGAGAAGGCGGGGACGAACCGGGCTCCGAACAGATGCACTCGGGTGTAAGGCGACGCGTTTCGCAGTTGAATCCGGACGACGTCACCGACTGGCGGCGCTGCATTCGTTTTGGCCGCATCAGCTTTCGCCCCGTCAGCCTTCGCCCCGTCAGCCTTCGCCCCATCGGCCTTGGCCCCGTCCGCTTTGACCGTTTCGAATTTCACTGAATCGATTTGAAGCGGCGCCAGCGGCGCGGTCTCCAACTGGCGGACGGCGCCGATCACATAGTTGCCCAGCCGCTCGCCGGGCACAATCCGGACGAGCACGCGGACACCGGAGTCCTTGAGAAACAGTTCAAAATCGCCAGCCGGCAACCCGGCTAATTCCAGCAGTCCCTGGCGAACCCGCACCGCCGCGAAATGGTCGGCGACGTAGGTGCCGCCCCGCACTTCCAACAGCGCGACTTCGTCGCGGCGTGCTCGAGCGTCGGCGGCGGCCGCCGGCGCCACGGCGACGTTCGCCGGACCGATGGTGATTCCCCGCGGGCTGAAGAACGGCAGCGTCAGGGTTTCACCGGCGCGGCCGTGCAGCGTGGAAGGATAGGTGTGCGAATCGCGTTCGATGCGCCAGACGCGTTCGACGCCTTCGGGGCCGCTCGCGGAAACGGATTCGATCCCTTCAAGCGTTCCCAGATCGACGCGGCCGTTGTCGTCCGTGCGGAGCGTTTGGCGGATTT
>JBJTOW010000223.1:0-4117 GCA_046074805.1 Planctomycetota bacterium
CACGATCGCTGGGTGACTTCGCTCGCCTTCACCGCCGACAACGCGCGGTTGGTTACCGCCGGCGGCGAAAGCTTGCAATACCGTCCGGGCGATCTGAAGGTCTGGGACGTGAAGGCAGGCGAGTTGGTGGCCGCGCTGGAAGGCGCGGCAAGTAACCTCTGGTCAGTCGCCTTGCTGCCGGACGGCAACCGCGCGGTCACCAGCGGCTACGACGGCAAAGTGACGATCTGGAACCTCGCGGAAAAGAAGCCGGTCGCGTCCATGGAAAAACGCAAAGGCTGGTGCCGCTCGATCGCGGTTTCGCCCGATGGAAAAACCATCGCTTCCGCTGGCGAAGACGGCCAAGTCACTCTGTGGGCTGTCGATACGGGCATGGAAGCGAAAACGTTCAAGGCGCACGAGGCGGCGGTTTACGACTTGGCGTTCTCACCCGACGGCGCGACGCTCGCCACCGCCTCCACCGACAAGACGGCGAAACTCTGGGATTGGAACGCCGGCACGGAAAAAGCCAAACTGGAAGGCCACGGCGACGCCGTTTGGGCGATCGCGTACTCCAAGGACGGCGCCCAACTGGCAACCTGTGGCGCTGACCGCAAAATCAAAATATGGGACGCCGCTGGTAAAGAAACAGCCACGCTCGAAGGCCATAAAGACTGGGTGAGCGATGTCGCCTTCTCACCCGATGGCGCGAAGCTCGCCTCCACCAGCCACGACCGTTCACTCAAAGTCTGGGATATCAAGGAGAAAAAGGAACTCGCCAGCGTCGGTCTATTCAAAAGCACCGCATGGGCCGTCGCTTTCTCGCCCGACGGAAAACTGATCGCTGTCGGCACTCATAAAGACTCGCCCCGCATCTACGATTCCACGTCGCTCGCGGAACAGTTCGGCCGCACCACCGAAAAGCCGGTCGAAAAACCGGCGGAGAAGCCAGCCGAGAAGCCAGCCGAGAAGCCGGCTGAGAAGCCGGCTGAGAAGCCAGCTGAAAAACCAGCGGAAAAGCCGGCGGAAAAACCGGCCGAGAAGCCCGCTGAGAAACCGGCGGAAAAGCCCGCCGACAAGACAGACAAGCCAGCAGCGAACTAGTGCTTAGCCGACTGTTGACTTCAATCGGTGCCCCATGCTGAAGCATGGGGCTACAGGCTTTCACCGCTTCGCGGCGAGAAGGATGTCACTCGGTCTTTGGTGGTTGTCCGCTTGAACGAGTCGCGGAAAAGAGCCATGTACCACCGGAATCGCGCAACTCTAAAACTTGCGATTGGGATTACGATACTCGACGTCCGCCCCGTGAATGGTTACAGCCAGCCGAACCGTGGACTCGGCGGGACGCTCTTCCACTCTGTCTCGGCGACGAAAAGGCAACCCGCGTGCGGATGACGGAGCTCCTCTTCCGCCGTCATGTGCTCGACCGCCGTGGTCAGAACGAGCGCGACGCCGCCAGCGTGCGGGACCAAAGCTGGACAGGTCACTCGGGGAGACCCGGGAGTCCGCCATGTCCGCTGCAACTCGCCGTTGCTCAACGAGTATTGTCGCGCCTCGCCGTGCTCGACGTCCCGCGGATCGTAAAAAGCGATAATCATGCTCTCGCCGTCCGGCGTGAGCACCATGCCATCCGGGAAACTCGGGCCTTCCCGCAAATCGAGCGTCAGGCGAGGCGCCCCGACGGTGCCCGCATCCGGGTCGAAGGGGTAGGCGACCACCGTTTTAGTCGGTGAATCGATGTCGAGCAGTTCCAGTTGGCCGCCGCGGACGATCACTTTCTTCCCGTTTGAGCAGATTTGATCGGACCGCAGTTGAAACAACCGGCGGTCGCGCCCACGCCAAAAATACAGGCCGGCTCTTTTGTCAGTGAACCGCAAATGTTTGCAGCCGAATACCAGTCCGTCGTCGACCAACGTGGCGTCGTTGATGATGGTTTCGGTCACGGCGGCGTCGACCGGACCACAAAATGGACGCCAACTTCGTTCCACGGTATCGAATAGCCCGATCTCGCGTTCCAGACCGACGACCCACGAGCGGCCATCGGTGGTGGGAAACGCGAACCCCGGCCGGCCAGGTAGATCAAAACGTTCGTCTTGCCCCGTGGCCATATTGAACCGATGCAGCGACCCAATGGTCGCATCGGCCCCGTGCTGAATACCGACCCAGCTAAAAAAGCCTTCGCCAAGGGCACATGGGCCTTCGGGGAGGAAGCGAACGCCAGCGTCGGCGGAACGGAACAGGGGACGCGCATCTTGCACAGCGGCCATGACGGAACTCTTTCGGTGCTGGAACAACCCGTCGCGGCGGCGCCTCTCCGCTTGCGATGCGGGAAATGGCGACGCGGCGTCCTACGGAACGACTACGGTTCCTCGCGAGTCAACGGGATGGTGTAGAAGAGGATCCGATGATCGACACCGTCCTCGCGCGACGTCAGCTTCATGGTCCGTTCCGCCTTGATGCCGGGAATCTCGAAATCATGGCAGACGATCCGAGTTCCTGGCTTCATCTTTTCCAGCTGCGGAATCAGCCGTTGATTGAGTCGCGGAAGAAGATACAGCGTAATGACGCTGGCGGGCGTCAGATCGACTTCAAAAATGTCTTGCTGGAAAATCTCCACGCGGCCATCGACCTTCGCTTTTTTGGCGTTCTCTTTTGACTCGGCGACGCGAGCCGGATCGAGATCGTAGCCGCGGCCTTTGCAGCCGGTTTTCTTCGCCGCTGTGACGATGAAGCGGCCATCGCCGCAACCCAAATCGTACACGACATCGTCCTTGCCCACTTTGGCGACTTCCAGCATTTTCGACACCACATCGTGGGGAGTGGCGACGTAAACCACGTCGGCGGTCCGCTTCTTCGGGGCATCGTCCTGCTTGGGGGCGTCGCCTTTCTTCGTCGCTTCTTCCTGCTTCGTGGCGGCTTCTTTCTTGGGTGCGTCCTCTTGCGCCGAAAGGCCTGGATCCACACCGCCCAGCGTTATCGCCGCCGCCATCACAGCGGCCGGCCACCACAGTCGTTCCATCCCTTGAATCGCTCGCATGGATCCCTCGCGTCGTCGTCTAAGGTTGATAGTATTCCTGAATCGGAGCCGCTATTCTTGTCCGGTTGGCCGCTATCCCGCAACGTGTCGAAGCGAGCCGTTCGCTATTTTTCGCCAAGCCCGGCGTCGACCGACTGGTCTCGTCCGGTTTACTGTTCTGCCTTGCGTCCAATTTTTCCGCCGTCGTTCGCAACTAGCCTTCCGCTATTTCCATGTCGATCCGCCTTTCCGCTTTCCCCAAGTGCTACCTCGAGACGATCTCCAACCGATCGATGTCGGTTTTCGAATGGATCGAGATGGCGCGGACGCTCGACGCCGACGGCCTGGAAATGTACGAGGGTTTTTTCGATAGCCTGGACGATTCATACCTCGATCGATTGGGCACGGCGCTGCGGAACGCCAATTTCGCCATGCCGATGCTCTGTTGCTCGCCCGACTTCACGCAACCGGACGCCGACGGACGGAAACGCGCGGTCGAGCGGCAGTGGGAGATGATCCGCGTCGCGCGGCATCTCGGAGGCCCCGGCGTCGTATGCCGCGTGTTGAGTGGACAACGCTATCCGGATGTCAGTCGGGAGCAAGGCGTCGCATGGGTGCTCGAAGCGTTTGAGCGGTGTTTGCCGGTAGCCCGCCAGTTCGATGTCGTCCTAGGGATGGAGAACCATTACAAGGATGGGTTCTGGCGATATCCCGAGTTCGCGCAGAAGAGCGATGTGTTTCTCGAGATCGTGCGGCAAGTTCCCGAGCGGCGGCATTTTGGCGTGCAGTTCGATCCATCGAATGCGCTCGTGGCCGGCGACGACCCGATCGCGCTATTGGAGGCGGTTGCCGACCGTGTGGTCAGTATGCACGCCAGCGACCGCTATCTGGCGGACGGGGCGACGCTCGACGAATTGCGGCAGTCCGATGGCACGCTTGGCTACTCGCCGAACCTTCGCCACGGCGTGACTGGCCGAGGCTTGAATGACTACGCCCGTATTTTCCAGATCCTTCACCGCCACGGTTACTCGGGCTGGATTAGTATCGAGGACGGAATGAACGGCATGGAGGAGATGGCCGAGTCGTTACGTTTCCTGCGTCGAATGGTCCGCGAAACCTACG